>DAOWIP010000216.1 GCA_030640865.1 Sedimentisphaerales bacterium
ACGCCCGCAACCTGGGCGGGGACAACAGTCATAACGACCGTGGAAATTAGCGGCGCCGATGCGCCGGGGACACAGACGCCTACCCGCTGAACAGGATGATAGCGAATACCCAAATGAGCGCCGAAACAGGACCAGTCCGGTTGTTTTTTGACCTTGATCTGTTTCTGGTAGCTACGAACATTCTCAATGGCATCACGCAGGGCGGCCAATAGGGTTTCGTCAAGTTGCCGGTGGGCTTGGCGCAACTGCTGTTCGGGGACGCGAAAGTCCTCCGGACTAATCTCGACCTTATCAAGATCGGCTGTCAGTTGGGCGATCGCCTCGTCACCTTTCAGTCGTACTTTTTCCACGATTCGCCGAACCTGCTCTATGCGTTGACCATTTTCCAGTAACTCCCCTTCCAGGCTCAGTTTTTTCCGAAGTGCCTGCCACTGTTGCCGGAAACCAGCTTGTTCTGTTTTTATTATTGTCAAAGCGGTCATATTTTCACTTTCGGAATGGTTTTGCGAACAAAAGAAATATTATATGCGGTCAGGGACAAGGGGCAACAAAAAATATAAGCGTTTAGCCGAGGCCGATATTCAAAAGGATGCCTGTCTGATACACAATAACGGTCAGCACGTAAGCGATGAGTGTCAGGCCGCCGAACTGAAACAGTGCCCATAGCCATGAACCGGTTTCCCGCCGGGTAATGGCTACCGTGGCCATACAGGGGGTTGAGAGCAAACAAAAAAGCATAATACAAAACCCGATAAGCGGGTTATAATGTTTCTTTAAGGTATCACGCAGAGCCGGGGACTGCCCGTCCGCTTCGCCCAGTGAATAGACGATTCCCATCTGGGCAACAAACAACTCCTTGGCCGGAAAGGCGCCCACCAAAGCGGTGCCGATTTTCCAGTCGAAACCCATCGGTTTAATTACCGGCGCAAGGCACCGGCCGAGGCGGCCTGTAAAGGAATAACGCAGGGCCGCCTCCTGTGCCTGTTCGCCGGAAAGTCCCTCAAGCTGCTCGGCTGGTACCTGGGGGAATACCGCCAGCGCCCACATAATAACTGAAAAAGCCAGAATAATCGTTCCGGCCTTACGCAAATAAAGCCATGTTCGCTGCCAGATATGAATCAGTACCGCCCTTAAAGTGGGGATTCGATAGGGAGGCAGTTCCATAACGAACGGCGAAGGGGACCCCCTGAAAATGGTCGAACGTAGCAGCTTGGCACAAATAACCGCTACCACAATCCCGATGATATAAAGCGAATACATCACCATTGCCTGCCGGTCCGGGGCAAAAAAGGCGGGGATTATCAGCATATATATCGGCAGCCGCGCACCACAACTCATCAAAGGCAATACCAACAGAGTTGTGAACCGGTCCCGGCGGTTGTCCAGTATCCGTGTTCCCATTATTCCCGGCACCGAACAGCCGAACCCGGTCAGCATAGGTATGAAACTTTTGCCGTGCAGGCCCACCCACTTCATCAGTCGATCCATAATAAACGCGGCGCGGGACATATAGCCGGTGTCTTCCAGTAGCGTAATGGCGGCAAAGAGTAAAACAATATTAGGCACAAAAACAAGAACGCCACCTACTCCACCGATAATCCCGTCAATAACCAATGATCGCAAGGCTGGGACATAGGCATCGGACCAATGTCGGCCGATCAGGTCGGCAAGGCCTTCTATAGCCGATTCGATCCAGCCCATCGGCGCTTCCCCGACAGTAAAGACCAGCCAAAAGGTAAGGTACATCAAAACCGCAAAGATCGGTAAGCCCAACACTCTGTTGGTCAGTACCTTATCGAACTTATCGGTCAGGTTCATACGGGACTGGGGTGTTTGGCGGATAACGGCCAGTGATACACCGCGAACATAACCGTAACGCTGCTCGGCGATGATTGTTTCAGGGTCCTCGCCAAACATTTCCGTTAGTCTCTTGCGGCTGCGCTCCACCTGTTCAGATACTGCACGGCGAGTCCGGCTGTCATGAAGACTCCGTAGTACTTCTTTATCGTTTTCCAGCAGCTTAATCGCCACCCAATGGGGCGAAGTTGCCATACATAAAGAATTATCCAGACCAGCCCGGCTGTTTTGCAGCGCATCTCTGCGTTCGATAATCGGATGTGTGATTTTTTCCAGTTCGGTTTCGATCTCCCGGCCGTAATGGATCGGAGGACTCTGGGGCCTGTCCCACTTGCCAGTGGCCACTTCAATAACCGCTTCGATAAGCTGTCTTATCCCCCTCTTTCGGGTGCCGACAGTGGGTACGACCGGAGCACCGAGGTCCTGGCTTAAAAGCGCCAAGTCAACATCGACACCTTTCTTCTTCATCTCGTCGGCCATGTTCAGGTCGATCACCATGGCCGCGCCGAGTTCCTTTAACTGGGTCGTCAGATAAAGATTGCGTTCAAGATTGGAACCGTCCACCACATTTAATACGACATCGGGCTGTTCCCTGATGATAAAATTGCGGGCGACTATCTCCTCGATCGAATAGGCGGTCAGTGAATAGGTCCCCGGCAGATCGACAAACCTGATGGTGTATTGACCATGCTGAAGAATTCCTTCTTTGGTTTCAACAGTAACACCACCATAGTTGCCCACCTTCTGATTGGCGCCGGTCAAACAATTAAAGATAGTCGTCTTACCGGAATTGGGATTGCCGGTTACCGCTACGGTTATTGTTTGCTTCAGATGTGATTGTGTATTCACTAATTACCCTGTTTAGTCAGACAGCATGGGCTGAAGCCCATCCTACATGTCTTCAATAATTATGTCGCGGGCTTCCCCGTGTCGCAGGCTTATATGGTATCCTTTAACGATATACTCAGCCGGGTCAGCCAGCGGCGCCAGTTTTACTTTTTCGATTATTTCGCCTTTAATCAGCCCCATCTCCAGCAGTCGTTTTTTAAACGGACTTTTGCCGCGGATTCGCACGATTCTACCCTTGCCTCCATCCACAAGCTCGCATAAAGATATTTCCTTATTCATATTTTCTCGCTTGGGAGTTGAATCCGCCCATCGAAAATCAGACGGCATGGGCTAAAGCCCATCCTACGTAACTCATTAAATGTATTTATGGTGCGGCTGTCCGGTCGGCAGTATGGCGATGACGGCGACGGCGATGGTGTGGGGAAAGCTCGGTGGTATCAGGCGGAACAGGTACTATCCTGATCTTTTTGGACGTGGCCCGATCGAGCATCAATCGAGTCGAACCGGCCACAACAATAATACTATCTCCGCAACAATCGTCACTAATTACCTGGACGAGAGTACCGGGGTTCAGCCCCATATCAGATATTCTGTTTTTCGTTTGCCTGTCGGCCACGATTCGTACTATCTCGACCTTCTCATCGGCAAGGCATTCGTTCAGATTACGGGTTTTGGCCTCCAGCTTGATACAATCGTGGCATACGCCGTAAATATTGAGCGAGTGCCTGAGCATACGGAAGTCGGCCCGACGGGCGTTTTCTTCCTGCAGCCGTTCAATCCTCGGATCGAAGAATTCGATTATCGCTCCACATTTGACACAAAACATATGGTCGTGATGCGATTCCGGGTGCAGGTGCTCATAATATATCTGGTCTTTGAACGAAAAGGCACGGGCAATCTTGTGTTCGCACAGGATTCCCAGAACCCTTTCGGTTGCCTCCCTTGTTACATTGGGATCGATCTTGTGGGTATATTTATACAGACTATCCAGGGTTTGATGCTTTTCCGTGGACAGGAATGTGCCGGCTATCGTCAGTTCCAGGGGAGATAAGGGATGTCCCCCTTCTTTCTGAACCAGCTTGAGTCTGGTGAGGATTTTCTTGTCACGGTCCTTGGTAACTTTTGGCAGGGCCTGATTGTCGGATTCCCGCGGTGATGGAACGGCGGCCTTGTCCTGCAAGTGATTGATACATTCGGAAATGCACTGGGAGCAATTTTCCTGCAACCGGCCCTGCTGACAGAATACGCCGAACCCCTTCATCCATTCGCGGCCGGCACGGGGACAATTTTCCAGAAAACCCTCAAACTGTTTCATTCGCTGGAGCACTTCTTTATCAAGGACATGCTCCATACGACAGGCATTAGCCTCGGCGACTTTTTCATTGACGGCCAATACATCAGTCAGGAAGCCTTTTATTGCCTGATGTCGCTGAGCCACACGACGGCCGAACTTACGGCCCTTTTCGGTCAGGGTAATGGCTTCATAAGGTGTATAATTGATCAGTCCCTTTTTCGATAATTGGTTCAGTGCCCAGGACACGCTGCTTTTACCGACCCCAAGATGCTCGGCGATATGGTTGGCATGGGCCATAGGCTTGTCCTGACAGAGCTGGTAAATAGCCTCGATATAGTCTTCCAAACTGGGACTTAACGTATTTTCTGCCATAAGGTTATGTTCTTTTTGTTAGCGTTGCGATTCATCGCGTGGCCCGGAATCAATAAATGGGTATTGACAACACACATAAATTGTACGAAGTGTCGAACTTTTTGTCAAGCAATATCCCACCGGCTGCCACCTCCGCGTAATTCGTAGTTTCCTCTTTTTTTCTGTCTTCTCTCTTTCTCACAACCCACCACCCACAACTCACTCATTGACAATCGTCGGCATATAATGTAAAATAATAAAAATGTTTAGGAATTTGCATTTTGGTGGGATTTACAGGATAAAATAGGGCCAACGGGGTAATCCAAAGGAGGGTTCGTGATGAGAAAGACAGCTTACTTTATCATTTCAATGGTTTTACTTTGTCCGTGCTTTACTTTCGCGGCAGGTGGTAATCTGCCCGGCAGCGGGACTGAGGCTGATCCGTACCGAATCGAAGACCGGGCGGATTTTGACGCGTTTGCCGACCCGGCCAACGCATCGACTTATTGGTCCGGTGGTATTCATACAAAACTGACGTGTGATCTTGATCTGTCGGGTGATGTATTCGAGACGGCTGTTATTGCACCGGACACGGATTCCACCAGCGGCGGTTTTCAGGGAACAAGTTTTACCGGCAAATTTGACGGCGACGACCATACGATTAGTAATCTGACCATAGATACCGGCGGAGCGAACAATGATTATCTTGGCCTGTTCGGCAAAATTGGCCCAAGTGGCCAGGTAAGAAACCTCGGCCTCGAAGACGGCGCAGTAACTGGTGGATTTTATGACTTCCATCTTGGCGGCCTGGTAGGAGCAAACCGCGGCAGTATCACGAACTGCTACGCCACCTGCGTAGTTACTGGTAGAGATTGTAGCTACTATCTTGGCGGCCTGGTGGGATACAGCTATGAGGGCAGCAGCATCTCGAACTGCTACGCCACCGGCGCAGTTACTGGTATAGCGAATTGCGGATATCTTGGTGGTTTGGTAGGGTGTAGTGATGGCAACATCTCGAACTGCTATTCCACCGGTGATGTCAGCGGTAATGACTATATCGGCGGTTTGGTGGGAAAAAACCGTGGAATTGTCATGGACTGCTATTCTACCGGTGATGTCAGCGGTCATGAACGTGTCGGCGGCTTGGTGGGGTTTATAGTGGGATATGATGAATGCTGTATTGTGTCGAATTGTTTCTGGGACACTGATACGCAGACCCACGGCATAACCAGGAGTATTGGTGAAGCCTACGGCGCCGTTACCAATGTGGAAGGGCTTACTACCGGCCAAATGCAGACAAAGTGTACGTTTACCTATGTCGGCTGGGATTTTACTGGTGAGACAGTTAACGGTATAGAAGATTTGTGGCGAATGCCGCATGGGGGCGGCTATCCGATCTTGTCGTGGCAACGGGACATCCCCGGCGATTTTGCCGGCTCTTATGGCGTGGATTTGATTGATTATTCGTACTTTTCAGGGTATTGGATGAATGATAATTGCAGCGAGGTCAACGACTACTGCGACGGTACGGATATTGACTTCTCCGGAGCGGTGGATATAGCGGATTTAGAGATATTATTTGTCCATTGGCTCAAGGGGGAAGAGATAGCGGAATGCAGGTACGGCGGGGGGACGGGTGATCCGTGCGAACCGTATTTGATTTCCGATCCATGTCATTTGGACTACCTCGGCTTTTACCCGTGCGACTGGGGCAAGAGCTTCCGGCTGACGGCGGATATTGATATGAGTGGCTACAGCTACGAAAAGGCCCTGATTGCACCTGACAGGTTTTCCAGCGACGGCTTTCAGGGAACAAGTTTTACCGGCGAATTTGACGGCGACGGCCATGTCATCAGTAACCTGACCATAGATACCAGCGGAGCGGACAATGATTATCTCGGACTGTTCGGCCAAATCGACCCAGGCGGCCAAGTAAGAAAACTCGGCCTCGAAAACGGCGCAGTCACCGGTGCATATGGAAGCAGGTATCTTGGCGGCCTTGTGGGGAAAAACTACGGCAGTCTCATTAACTGCTACGCCACCGGCGATGTCATTGGTAATTCCTCTGTCGGTGGCCTGGTGGGAAACAACTACAATGGCAGTATCATAAACTGCTATGCCACCAGCGCAGTCACCAGTGTAAAGCATGGCTGGTGTCTTGGCGGCCTTGTGGGATACAACTACACAGGCAGTATCATAGACTGCTACGCCATCGGTGCCGTCAACATTGGAGATGGAGGCTACTATCTTGGCGGCTTGGTAGGATCAAGAGACAGTGGCGATATTACGGGCTGTTTCTGGGATGGTGATACATCGGGGTTGTGCTATAGCGCCGGCGGATGGAAAAAGAGTACCACAGAGATGATGAGTGCGGAAACCTATATCGGCTGGAATGACGGTTCATGGGTCATAGATGAAGGGAATGACTATCCTCACCTGTCATGGGAGAAGGCGGCCCAGGGATTGCCGAACATCACCACAGATTACCCCGAACGGACATATCCCGGCAACGGGCAAGACCAGCCCTTCGAACTGGATAGCAGCGAGGACATTGTCTGTATGTCTTTGCGACAAGTGGATTGGGACAAGAATTTTATCGTAACCAGCGATATCGATATGTCTTCTGTAACGGATTATTATCCAGTAAGTGGTTTTTTCGGATATATAGATGGGTCAGGCCAAAGGATTATGAACCTGACCGTTGAACCTGATGTAATCGGAAATAGATGCTTGCTTGGTTTCATAGGCAAGCTTAGCTCTTCCGGTCGTATAGATAACCTTGTTCTGGAAAATGTCAATATAAACGGCAAGGATTATTCATACTATCTTGGCGGCCTGGTGGGAAAAAACTACGGGAGTGTTACGGACTGCTATGCCACCAGCGTAGTCACCAGTGGAGATTATGGCGGGTGTCTTGGCGGCCTGATGGGGAAAAACTACGGGAGTGTTAAGGATTGCTATACCACCGGCGTAGTCACCAGTGGAGATTATGGCGGGGGCCTTGGCGGCCTGGTGGGATATAATATGGATGGCAGTGTATCGGACTGTTATTCAACCGGCAGTGTCAGCGGTAATGACTATCTCGGCGGCCTGGTGGGGTATAATATGGATGGCAGTGTATCGGACTGCTATTCAACCGGCAGTGTCAGCGGTGATGACTGTGTCGGTGGCTTGGTTGGGCATAATAGGTACAGTAGCGGCAACATATCGAACTGCTATTCTACCGGCGATGTCAGCGGTGTTTCCAATGTCGGCGGCATGGTGGGAAAAAATTATCGTGGTAGTGTGTCGAACTGCTTCTGGGACACTGAGACACAGACCCACGGCGTAACCGAAAGTGTTGGCCAAAACGATGGCGGTACCGTTACTAATGTGGCCGGGCTTACTACCGGCCTAATGCAGACAGAAAGCACATTTACCTCTGCCGGCTGGGACTTTTCAGAAGGAGATGGTGATCCTGCTGATTGGAAGATGCCTTTAACATACGGTTATCCGCAACTCACGTGGGAGCTTGATCTGATCGCGGATATTGTACCGGATGGTATTGTGAATCTCGTCGATTTTTCCAAAATGGCTGAATTCTGGCTGGGCTATGCGCCGGAAGTTGACATCTACCATGACGGCAAGGTTGACATTCAGGATTTATCAATCCTTGCCGAGAATTGGTTGAGTTTGATAGTCCCGTAGTTACTGATGTTACTTACCCGCGAACTAACGGGAAAATTCGATCGTGAGCACTATACAAGTTGCGTTATTTCGCCCTTTCAGGGCTTAAAATATTGATATCGTCCCAAAGGTTGGGGAAAATTGTATTTGACATACTGTCAGTGTTTGCCGAAAAAATATTCCTTTTTCGGCGCTCCGAATTTGACTTTTTCAATTTTTACAAGAGTGGCTGTTCAGCAGGTGAAAGCAACAGAATGAAAAGTAGGATATTTCGTATTATCAGGTACCATAAGGTTGTTTATAACCTTTTAGCCATACCTATATTTGCTTTCACATGAAATTAAATTATGGGTAAAAATTGAAAAAGTAAAATTCTCTACCCCGAAAAAGAGTATTTTTTCTCGACCTGACGATTCATTTTTACAAACAATATTCGGCTATATCTTTCTGTTAAATAAACAGATACAATATATTTCCTTGTAAAAAGTTCACGGCGTTGGGTGCCACCCAGCGTTTGGTGAACCCAGTATATTTAATTTAACTGACCAGTAGGGTCGCCCCTACTTTCCGCAACAGGGACTAATTATTTGGGTCGAACGGTTTGGGTGGGATGGAGATTTGATCGTTATCTTCGAGATAAGGGTTTGTCGTGGGGTTGTTAATTATCTCTGTTGGCGGGATGGCTTGGTTTGTGGTCGGCGGTTCAGGTTGTTCCAGGGTTTGCAGAACCAGAACCAGTGCGATCATTCGTGCCGGCTGGGACTGGCTGTCTTTATTTTTGGTTTGGTCTTTCTGGTCAGGCATATCGGTGGGTGTGGGAGGTATCGGGTGGTCGGTTCGCTCGTAGAGCGTTGTCGGGGACGGTTCGTTGGCGGCAATACGTGGGACATCTTCATAGTGAACATCGTTAACATCGGAGAAAGGAGTTGCGTCAATCGGTGGCGCCAGCGGTTGCAGGCCGGTAAGTTCAGGTTCTACCTGGGCGAATAACCGGAGCAGTTCCGGTGTGTCATCATCATCCTGACGGTCAAAATCGCCCTGGTGGTCCCCGGCAGTAAAACGCAGAGCCTGGGCAATTTGTATTAACGGATTGGCCTCGCCGGCCAGTACCAGGGCTTGCTCTTCGGTGGCGTTTTGGACCATAATTTCACGACCCGCAGTCTCGTCGGTTACGACAATATCAATACGATTTTCAGTATTCTCAAGATTCTGGAAGAATTGTCTGAACTTGTCCACTGGGCAGACGAGTGAGTAACGGCAGCTAATCAGGTCGGAATATTCGCGAAAGACATTATCGATCTGTAAATCCTGGAACATTTGGTCCAGACGCATGCTAAGTGTCAGCACATCGGGAGTATTGACTACCATACTCAACTGGCTCAAATTTACCTGGAGCAGGGCGGTTTTCAAGGCATCGGTGTCATTTCTGCTGGAATCAGCGGTTGAAAACAACTCTTTTGAGGTTGACGTTTCGTCCGGAGCAATTGCGACGGCCTCCGGCTGAATAATGGAGTCCGAACCGCCCGGCGATTGGCTCAGAACATTATAGACAATGGTAACAATGGCACCAGCCAATATGAGCACGGCAGCGGCGGTTAGGAACCGGCGAAGGCGTAAATGGTTTCGGCCGGCCGTTTCGGCCAGGACATCGCCCTGATCGAGCAGCAGGTCCCGTTCAAGCTGTTGAATGACTCCTTCGGCAAGATCGTCCGGAGCGGCAACCCGCGGCAGTTCTCTGATACTGCCGGACACCCGGCGAAGCTCATCGAGTAATTGCCGAAGCTGTGGGTCATCGGCAAGCTGCCGTTCAATCTTTTCCGTCAGACCTGGTGAAAGCTCGCCGTCAAGATAGGCGCTGAGGGTCTCAACGAGTTTGGTTTTATTATGACGCATGTCTTTATCAGCCATAAGTCCCTGATTTATAATATGTTATACTCATTCCAGGAAAGGCGCTTGGGGTCAGACCCCACTTACAAGACTTAATTTTACATATGGGCGGCACAAATAATTGCAGGCAAGATGCCTGCGGTACAGGTTACTGGCATTTTAGAGCAGTTGTTCACGCAGGGTACCGCGAGCCCGTGAGAGTCGGCTTTTTACTGTGCCTACGGGCAATTCCAAAATCTGCGCGATTTGGCCATAGTGCAACTGCTCAATATCACGCAGCACTACGACCGCGCGAGCGTCCGGCTCGAGTGTTTCCATCGCTGTCAGGACACGATCATAATTTTCCTTAATCTGCGCCTGTTTATCGGGCGAATACTCACCTGACTGTGCCATTGCCGCCAGATGGTCCGCCTGACGGCCTATGCCGTCGTGTCCGCTTTGCAGCGAAGTAATATGCACCCGTCGGCTTCGCCGATGGTGGTTGATGCACAAATTCATACCGATTCGATACAGCCAGGTAAAAAAACCGGCACTGCCGCGAAACTTCTTCAGACCCTTCATAGCCCGATAAAATGTCTCTTGGGTAATTTCCAGAGCATCATCGCGGTTGCCGACCATCCGAGAGACAGCGTTGAAAAGCCGATCCTGGTATCTCTCGACTAATTGGCCAAAGGCAGCCATATTGCCCATACGACAGCGAGCGATCAGGGCCTCATCCTCGGCAAGCTCCGAGTCATAACTCACTTCGTTACTTACCTTTGGACAATTGGTGGCGTAATCGGTTCCACCAGGTTGATAACTTTTTATCTTTTTCATCAAAAACACCTATATATACCATCATTTCATATTTGGTTAATTATGTCAAGACTTTGATGATTGGACTGCCCAAAAATGAACGCTATCCGATAGACAAAGGAGACCATTGACCGGTGACGGCCTGTTCGTTACACTATAATTATGAAAAAAAACACCACCCATAATGTGTATGAGAATCCGTTGATCAGCCGTTACAGTTCAAATGAGATGTTGGGAATCTTTTCGCCTCGGTTCAAATTCGGCACGTGGCGGCGACTGTGGCTGGCGCTGGCGGAGAGCCAGGCCGAGTTGGGTTTGCCTGTTACCACAAGACAGTTGGCACAGATGCGGCGCAATTTAGACGAGATCGATTTCAACCGCGCAGCCCGTTACGAAAAGAAGTTTCGCCATGATGTAATGGCGCATGTTCACACCTTCGGCGATGCCGCTCCACTGGCACGACCGATCATCCACCTCGGTGCGACAAGCGCATTTGTAGGCGATAATACCGACCTGATCCAGATGCGCAAAGGATTGGAACTGATCCGGGCACGACTGCTGCGAATAATCGAATTGCTTGGGCGGTTCGCAAGGCGTTATCGGAAACTGGCAACATTGGGCTATACCCATTTTCAGCCGGCTCAGCTTACTACGGCAGGTAAAAGGGCTACCCTCTGGTGCTATGATTTTACGCTCGACCTGGAAGAAATCCATTACCGAATCAATTCAATTTGCTTCCGTGGAGTAAAAGGTACAACAGGGACGCAAGCCTCTTTTCTGAAACTGTTCAACGGCAATCATAAAAAAGTTGCTCGGCTCGAAAAGATGGTCGCGTCCAAAATGGGTTTTACAAAAACATCGCCCGTTTCAGGTCAGACGTATAATCGTAAAATTGATGCCAATGTGCTGGCGAGCCTCTGTGGGATCGCGCAATCGGCTCACAAGATCAGTAACGATGTACGGCTACTGGCCCACTTGAAACAAATCGAGGAACCTTTCGAAAAAAGCCAGATCGGCTCTTCCGCGATGGCCTATAAGCGTAATCCCATGCGAAGCGAGCGTATTACGAGTCTGTCACGGTATGTAATCAGCCTGGCCTCGTCGCCGGCTATGACCGCGGCCGAGCAGTGGTTCGAACGAACACTGGACGATTCGGCGAATAAACGTTTGGCAGTGGCCGAGGCCTTTCTGGCTGTTGACTCGATTCTCTGCATTTTGGCCAACGTAGTGGATGGGCTGGTTGTGTATCCGAAGGTGATTGCCGCGGCAATTCAGGCGGAACTGCCGTTTATGGCCACGGAGAATATTATTATGGCCGCGGTCAATGCCGGCGGCGACCGTCAGCAGTTGCATGAGGCGGTTCGTACACACAGTATGGCCGCAGCGGCCGAGGTTAAACAGCACGGCCGGGCTAACGATCTGATAAAAAGACTGAAAAATGATCCGGCATTCGCAAAGGTTGATTTCAAAAACGTGCTCAAGGCAGAACATTATATCGGCAGATCGCCCGAGCAGGTGGACGAGTTCCTCCGTGAGGTTGTGGGGCCAATCAAACGTAAGTTCAGAAAATACGCCCTGGCGGTGGATATGGAGTTGCAGGTTTGAGGAAGAAGTTATGAAAAAGTTGTGAGCTGTGAGGAAGAAAGAAAATAGAAGAAATGAGAAATCAATAACGAATATCGAATGACCAAATCAGTGGGAGCACAACCGAAAATGCAGCAGTATCAAACGAATTTTATCGAGTTTCTGGTGAGGTCGGAAGTGTTGACCTTCGGTGATTTTGTTACGAAGAGCGGCCGGCAGACGCCATATTTTATAAATACGGGCAAGTATCGTATGGGTAATCAGCTTGCCCAATTAGGTTGCTTCTATGCGGAGGCAATCCTGCGATGCTTCGGGCCGGATATTGATAATCTGTACGGGCCGGCCTACAAAGGGATTCCACTGGCAGTTACAACGGCAATCGCGCTGGGCAGTGAACATAAACTGGATGTTTCAGTAACCTATAACCGTAAAGAAATAAAAGATCATGGAGAAAAAGGTGTGCTGATCGGACAGCAGTATAACGGATCAGAACAGGTAATAATTATCGAAGACGTCATTACGGCCGGTACGAGCGTACGCGAAACCCTGGAACTGCTGAAGAAACAGGGTAATCCACAAATAAAAGGTGTTATCGTCTCGGTAGATCGGATGGAACGCGGCCAGGGCAAACTATCGGCGATCCAGGAGATGAAAGAACAATTCAGTCTGCCGGTTTATTCCATAGTTACAGTCCGGGATATCATCGCACACCTGTATAATCATCCACTGGACGGACGAATGTATATTGATGATGATATGAAATCCCGCATAGAAAGATATTTGACTCAATATGGCATTTAGCTTTTTTACGCGGGCCACACTCACGAATAGAAGCCCATAATACT
>DAOWIP010000102.1 GCA_030640865.1 Sedimentisphaerales bacterium
GCGACGCACATAATCGTCGCGGCAGAGTTGGCGATGGCCCGTCGCAGAGGCAGTCGCAAAAGTAACTGCTGGGCCGGTACGCACAATGACCCGCCGCCGATCCCCAGCAACCCCGCAACAAAACCCATCGGCAGACCAACAGCGATTATCTTCCAGTCGGGCATATGCACATTGCCGGGGTCAAACTGCTCGGTCAGGCTGGTTTTCGATACCAACCGCCATACGTTATAACCGGCTACATAGACCAGGAATCCCGCCAGGGCCAGTGCCAGGTAGCGGCCGTTCTCGCCGGTAAAATAGCGGCTGTTGGTAAGGGCCACGCCCAGAATGATGCCCACCAGGGCCGCGGGGATCAGTCGGCTGATTACCGGTTTCATAACGGCACCGGCCTGCCGATGCGCTATTACCGCCGGGGCAGCGATGAACACGTTGCAGATCATCGCAGCGGCCTGGATCAGATGCTGCTGAGAGCCGCTATAGCTGCTGGTCTGACTTAGATATACAATTAAGCCGGGAACAATAATGGTCGAACCGCCCACGCCCAGCAGTCCGCCCAGCAGTCCCGCCAATAAACCAATTCCAGCTTGTGCCGCTAACTCCAACATAAAATTATGTATAGCAAATCTCGCGTTTTTGTCAATGATTCCCTCTGACTTTGTTGTTGCCCCGGTCAGGCGGTTGGCCTAAAATGAGGACCATGCTGGAAAATACGATTTTACAAGGTGATTGTGTCAAGGTGCTCCGTGATGAATTGGAACGACGAAGCGGGGAGCCGTTTGTCGATCTGATATTTGCCGATCCGCCATTTAATATCGGTTATGAATACGACGAATACCATGACAAAGTTGACCACGACGAGTATGTCAAATGGTCCCGCGACTGGATGGAAGCATGTCGCGATGCGCTCGCCGAGCACGGTTCGTTCTGGATCGCTATCGGCGACGACTATGCCGCTGAGATTCGTATAATCGCCCGTGAACTGAATTTAGTAATGCGAAACTGGATTATCTGGTATTATACGTTCGGACAAAATACAAAGAAAAAATTCTCCCGTTCGCATACGCATATATTTTATTTCGTGAAGAACGCGAAGAATTTCATTTTTAACGACCATGCCATTCGTGTGCCCTCGGCCCGGCAGACCACCTATAACGACAAACGCGCCAATCCGAAAGGTAAAGTGCCGGACGATACATGGATACTGCGTCCGCAGGAAATTACGGACGCCTTTACAGCCGAGGAGGATACCTGGCATATCAGCCGGGTCTGCGGTACGTTCAGGGAGCGAACAGGCTTCCACGGCTGCCAAATGCCCGAAAAACTGCTGACCCGCATTATCGAAACCGCCAGCGAACCGGACCATCTGGTGCTGGACCCCTTCAGCGGCAGCGGTACTACAGTTGTTGTCGCCGCCGATCTCGGCCGCCGCTATCTCGGTATTGACCTCTCCGAAAACTATGTCAGGCAGGGACTGGAACGCCTGAAAAAATCACAAACCCTTTTCGATGCTGTATAAAAGAACCTGTAATCGTTCACGGGTTCTTTTCCTCAAGTAGCCCGGGCCGTGCCCGCCATTTGGTTTTGCTTGTGTCGGCGTTTGGGTGGCAGCCACCGCTTCGCCGCAGGCGAATAAGGTGGATGGCTTGTTGGGTGGCACCTTTCCGCCGAAGGCGGAGAGGTGTTCCTGTATAACCCTGATCATATTAACCGACCGCTATGGTATTATTGATGAAGATTGTCGTTGCACCGGATTCATTTAAAGGCTCTCAGACTGCTACGCAGGCCTGCTCGGCAATTGCCGCGGGGTTGCGGCGGGCCTCGGACAAAGTCGAGATCGTCTCCATTCCCATGGCCGACGGTGGTGAGGGAACAGTCGAAGCACTGGTCGAATCGACCGGCGGGAAACTTCAAATCGCAACTGTCCGCGGTCCTTCAGGTGAAAAAATTACCGCCAACTATGGCATTTTAGGCGAAACAACAACTGCCGAACCAACAGCCGTTATTGAAATGGCCGCGGCGGCTGGTCTGCCGCTTGTGCCGTCTGATAAAAGAAACCCGCTGAAAACAACGACTTATGGCGTTGGCCAACTGATAATGGACGCCTACGATCAGGGTTGTCGTGATTTTATCA
This sequence comes from Sedimentisphaerales bacterium, assembly GCA_030640865.1. GTDB lineage: Bacteria > Planctomycetota > Phycisphaerae > Sedimentisphaerales > SM23-30 > DAOVXR01. The sequence goes on from DAOWIP010000102.1 coordinate 2,132, forward strand.
TCGGGATTGGCGGATCGGCTACAAACGATTGCGGGACAGGTATGGCCCAGGCGCTTGGCGCGAGATTTTTTGACCGGCAAGGCAAAGAAATCACAGAATCAATGACCGGAGAACTGATGGGAAAGGTCGGCTCATTGAATTTCTCGAATCTGCCGGCATGGTTGTCGCAATGCTCTTTTACCGTGGCATGTGATGTAAAAAACCCGTTATTGGGGCCGCGGGGAGCGAGTTTCGTCTATGCGCGACAAAAAGGCGCAAATGACGAGATAATCGAGATACTGGAAGCAAATATGATGAATATAATCGGGTTTGTCGAAGGTGCGACCGGCAAACAAGTCCGTGATATTCCAGGATCAGGGGCGGCAGGCGGACTTGGAGCGGGGTTGTTGGCCTTTCTGAATGCGCAGCTTGAACCGGGGATCGATATCGTCATTCGCTACAGTCGCTTTGCCGAGCGTATCAGATCAGCCGACCTGATTATCACCGGCGAAGGGCAAATAGATGGTACGACAGTGGCGGGCAAGACCATCGCCGGGATTGCCGCTCTCGCTGAAAAATATTCCAAACCGCTAATCGCGTTGGCAGGTTCGTTAGGGGACGGCTATCAAAAAGTGCTTGAGCTACCGGCCGTGATGGCGGTTCTGTCGATTTGCCCCGGCCCCATTACACTCGATGAAGCTATGGGGCGGAGCGGTGAATTACTTGGTAACGCCGCGGAACAGGCCCTGCGGCTAATTTTGCTTGGTAGCTCTTATAAAAACTGGCCCGCAAAATGATGAAGACCCCCCGATTTACATCAGGGGCTGGTAAAGAAACTCCCGTTTGACATCGGGGGCTGGCAAAGAAAACCCCCCGCTTGACAGCAGGGGCTAAAAATTCGTGAGCGGCTGGGTGGCACCTTTCTGTATTTCAGAGAGGTGTTCTTGTATAATCGTCGGTATGGAACCCAGCAAAATTATATTAACTGACGAATAGTTATTTTTCTTTCTCTTTATCGTTACCGGATTTGTCGGATGTCCCCTCTTCTTCATCGGAGGATTTATCTTCTTCCTCGCTGGTTTCATCAGGGGCGGATTCTTCTTTTTTATCTTCAGTTTTTTCCGTGGTTGCTTCCGGTTCGACAGGTGATTCTTCCGTGCCTAGTTCCTCGGCGACAAGCTCTTCGATGTCCTGTTCGACGAAGATATCGTCCAGCTCGGTGGCGTCAACACGGCGGCGGAGCAGGAAATAGATGGCGGTGTTGGCCGAGTAGAAGAAGCTGACCACAAAGGCCATAACCAAAGCGGCTATTAGTGCGACCGAGACCCAGATAAGTGCGGCGCCGATTTTCTCGGACCAGTTAAGGCCCAGCCAGGCAATGTCGGGCATAAGTTGGCCAAAGACCGGGGCTGGCCAGAGGGCGTCGAGTTTACCGCGGATATTTATCAGGGCTGATCCGTCCAGATTAACCGCGAATTTTGTACTGCCGCGAACACCAGCCAATAGCAGGAAGGCAAAGAACCGGACGAACAAATAACAAACCGCTCCATAAACGGCGGCGACAAGGCTGTAAAAGCCCATCCGCCAGGGCCTGGCAAAGATGTAACTGAACGAACGGCTGATGGCGTCGAAACTGTCGGAACCTTCCACGGCAATGGTGGGATACATCAGATTGAAGCCGCCGACAAGGCCGACCGTCACCAAGGCAATGACAAACCCGCCGAGCAGGGCAAGCGGAAAGATAAGTCCGCCGATGATTTCGCCTATGTAAGGAACAGCAATCAGCAAACTGGGCAGAAACATCAGTAGCGCGATGAAAAGCATAATCATAGCTGGTATCAGTGGGGCAGTGAAAAAGCTGGCGAATTTACCAAGGCTGAACCTGAGGGCCAGGATGGGGCCAATCCGCTCATCGCGGGCAAACTGTAGTGCGGTGATGCGGCAGATAGCACCGCCTATAACGGCCCAGACGGCCAGACCTATAATCATAAGGCAGACGGCGAATACGGGATGAAACCGCGTCATCCAGCAGGCGCCCTTGAGCAGTTCGTAAAACTGCGTTTTAACCGTTTTCAAGTCGCATCCGAAAACCAGGGCCTTGGCGGCAGTGTGCATCCGCTGGAATTTGAAGTCAATAAAAGTGGCGAAAATGCCCTGTCCGGCGGCGGCTTTGGCAAAAGCAAGAGACCGGGCGAGTTGGCAGGAGTCCAGAATAGCTTTCTGGTCGGCGGCAAAACGCTTTTGATCCTTTTCGCGAATATCACCCTCGGCCTTGGGGTTTTCCTGAACGAGTTGATTGACCCAGGATGAGACTTGACTGGACTCGATCTGATTACCCA
>DAOWIP010000248.1 GCA_030640865.1 Sedimentisphaerales bacterium
AGGTGGCCTCGGCATACATAGAATCGCCGATATAAATACGGTGCGAATAGTTTTTGGTTGTGGCCAATACCAGCTTACTCATATCTATATAACCGGGGTCGAGGTTGATTGGACGAAGAACACCTGGTTCCTGATACTTGTTGTTTTTCGCATATTGATCTTCCAACTCGTTACTTTGCCGCTTTATACGAGCTAACCAGCCTGGATCAATCAATTCGACAAAAGCAATAAACTTGCGCCAAAGAGGCGACCCCATTTTCTTTTGATAATAATTCGTGTGTGTGAACGGCATAACCTCGCTACAGACGTCGGTGTTGCCCCAAAGTGTTCGCATTTCATCTTCGACACGGGCAAAAAGCTCCTGGTTCTTACTGAGCATTCCGACTATTAGTTTAACCGGTTGCGGTGGTGTGGTTTGTCCCATTACGTCCTAATCCGCTTTACGAAGTTCCGCGATTATATCGAACAATAATCTCAACTTAGTATGGTCTTTTATTCCCGGCTGTTCTTCGACGCCACTGCAAAGGTCAACGCCATAGGTTCCCACAGTCAAAGCCGCTTTGATATTGTCGGGGTTGATGCCGCCGGCAAGGAAAATCTTTTTGTCCGGTACAGATGTAATCCAGTTCCAATCGAAGCTCTCTCCCGTTCCGCCATAAAGGTCTTCACGAAAGGCGTCCAGTAGTATCAGTTCAGTATCGAAATTTTCGGCCTGTCTGACATCGCCCGGTTCGCGGATTCGAATTGCCTTGATAACATTCAGGCCAAGCTGCGCAACCGCCCGGCAATCGGTATTACTCTCATCGCCGTGCAATTGTACCATAGTCAACGGGCAATGGTTCAGCACGTCCCGAATGAATTCAAGTTCAGCATTGACAAATAAACCCACTATCTCCGGGCCGTGCGGCAGGCCACCGATAATCTCGGCGGCAGCGGCAGGGACGATATAACGGGGACTGGGCTGATAGAAATTGAAACCCAAAAGGTCGGCGCCCAGTTCCACGGCAAGCTGTGCGTCCGGTTGGTTGGTTATGCCACAAATTTTTATTTTGGCTGTCAATGTTTGTTATGAATTGGAAATTTCAATTAGTTTATTCAAAGCCTGGACGGTTTTGCCGGAGCTGATACTCTCCCGTGCCAGGACGATACCTTCAGTTAGGCCGGGCGCCTTGTCAGCAATCATAATCGCAGCAGCAGCGGTAAAAAGTACCACATCACAACGAGGGCCGGTGTCTTTGCCTTCAATAATGCCGCGAGTGATGGCGACGTTGTCGGTCAATGAGCCGCCGGCTAAATCGCTCACCTTCGCCTTAGCAAAACCATAATCACTATAGTCCAAAGTGTGCCTGCTGATTCGGCCGTTACGCAGTTCAGCGACATCGGTGGGACCGCAAGTAGTGAATTCGTCCAGCCCGTCCCCATGCACCACCATCGCACGTTTTACGCCAAGCAGCTTAAGAACTTCGGCCATTACCTCCAGCAAATACGGCCTGGCAACGCCGGTAATCTGGATGGGTACGCTTGCCGGGTTGGCCAGTGGGCCAAGAATATTAAACGCGGTACGAAAACCCAATGCCTTGCGGATGGGCTGAACGTATTTCATCGCCGGGTGGTGGTTCGGAGCAAACATAAAACCAATGTCAGCCTCGTCGATACAACGTTCGATTACGTCCGGGGCAGCATCAATTTTGACGCCCAGTTCCGCCAGTACATCGGCCGAGCCACATTTGCTGGTAATGGCGCGGTTGCCATGCTTGGCGACGGCTATGCCCGCACCGGCTGTAACCAAAGCCGCGGTAGTGCTGATGTTAAAGGTCGATCGGCCATCGCCACCAGTACCCACAATATCAACCAACGGGGCAGCTTTTGGCCGTACAGGCACAGCGTGATCACGCAGGGCACGGGCCATCCCGGCCATCTCCTGAGCCGTCTCGCCCTTGGCTGCCAGTGCGGTCAGAAGGGCAGCAATAGGGACCGGCTCGCATTGGCCGTTCAAGATGTTATTGATCGCCTGGTGGGCCTCTTCAAAGGTGGCGTCTTCCTTCCGCAAGATTTTTTCCGTTATTTCACGTAACATGATTCGCTCCCATTCTGCCACAAAGGACACATTAAATTTTAGCCACAGAAAACCTGGGGCGACCTTCAGCCGCAACCAAAAATAGTTTAACCACGGATTTCACAGATTGCACTGATTAAGAAAAGACATATTATACCAGCAAATCTATTACATTGGCGATTATCTTCAGGCCGATGTTGTCCTGCAAGGTTAAAATTGATTCGGGATGAAACTGTACAGAAGCGATGGGCAGCTCCCTGTGAGCCAGCGCCATAATGAATCCGTCATCAGTTTCAGCGGTTATATCAAGGCAATCGGGCAGCCCTTCCTTTTTGACGTAAAGACTGTGATAGCGGCCGGCCGAAAATGGGTTCGGGACATTCTCGAATATGCCCTTCTGATTGTGGCTGACCAATGAATCCTTGCCGTGTTTTGGTTCCGGCATAATGCCTAACTCGGCTCCGAAATGCTGAGCGATGCCCTGATGGCCCAGGCAGACGCCAAAGACAGGCAGGTTCCGCCTGACGGCCTGACCGACCAGAGAAGGAACACCCATTTTTTCAGGGGTACCCGGCCCAGGCGAAATAAAGACAAGGTCAGGTTCGAGCTCGTCCAACCTTTCCTCCGCAAAGCCCTTTCGCAAGGTAATCACCTCAATGCCCATTTGCCGGACATAATTGGCCAACGTGTGGACGAAACTGTCCTGGTTATCAACGAATAATATGCGTTTGCCTTTCTTGACTTTCAGGTACATTGTTTCCGGCGGTGTTTCTTCGTAATCACTGGTAGTAACCGCCTGAATGAAGGCAGACGCCTTAACACGAGTTTCCTCTTCCTCTTCCTCCGGTATCGAATCATAAAGCAGCGTCGCGCCCGCACGGACAGAAGCAAGCCCGTCCCGTAAATGCACGGTGCGGATAGTAATGCCGGTATTCAATTGGCCACTGAATGTAAAGAAACCCACGCAACCACCATACCAACGACGGGAACTGTTTTCGAGGTTCTCAATCGTCTGCATAGCAACTGGTTTGGGCGCGCCTGTAAGAGTACAAGCCCACATGTGGGTAAGAAAAGCATCGAAGATATCACAATCGTCCAGGAGAGCGCCCTTGACGTGATCGACGGTATGAAAGAGTTTCGAATAACTTTCGACCATTCTCCGGCCCACCAGTTGTACCGAGCCGGGTACGCATACCCGCGATTTGTCGTTGCGATCAACGTCAGTACACATCGTCAGTTCCGATTCGTCCTTTTTACTGTCCAACAAGGCTCTTATCTGTTCGGCATCTTCCATAGGTGAGCCGCCTCGCCTGGCTGTGCCACTGATAGGACAAGTCTCGACCTCACGGCTGTCCACCCGGACGAACATCTCCGGTGAGGCGCCGATAAGCTGTTCGTCGCCCAGGTTAATCAGAAAATCATAAGGACTGGGGTTGTTCTTGCGCAACCGAGCGAAAATCTCCGAAGGAAAATAACCGCATTTTACCTGGAACTCCTGCGAAAGTACCACTTCAAAAAAATCGCCCCGCCGACAGCCTTCACGAATCTTTTCAACCTTGGCGGCGTATTCGCCCTCCTCATGATCGCATTTTATCTCCGTCGAAGTGATACTACG
>DAOWIP010000536.1 GCA_030640865.1 Sedimentisphaerales bacterium
GACAAAATACCGACGGCGATCTCGAAACCGTTAAATATATCCATACACATAAAACCGCCGTAATGTTCCGGGCAGCCACTCGTATGGGCGCGATTTGTGCTGAGGCCGATCAGCGACATGTCGATTTGCTGGGTGATTACGGCCTGAAACTGGGACTGGCGTTCCAGATTATCGACGACCTGTTAGACGTTACCGGCACACCCGAAGAGTTGGGCAAGCAGACCCGGAAAGACCAACAGGCCGGCAAGCTGACTTACCCCTCGGTACTGGGCGAGGAGGAATCACGCAATCAGGCGGAAAAACTTAAAAATGAAGCACTGTCCATTATTAAACCGCTCGGCGAAAAGGGACAAATGCTGCAATACCTCGCGGAGATATTAGTTCACAGAAGAAGTTGAGTAACCGTTCACGGGTTTGATAGCCCCTGCTGTTAAGCGGGGGTCTTAGCCCCTGATTTTATATCGGGGGTTCTTAAGTAGGGTGCCGATGAAATCACACCATTTCTTTATCAGGCCCGAAGGGCCGAAAGAAAGTCCGCCACAGGCGGATAAAAAGCGTGAACGGTTACAATAGGTGTAATATTCCTTCTTGGGAATGACAGGATAGCAAATATGAAAATTCTAAACCTGAAAGTCGAAGGGTTCCGCTCTTTGAAGTCTGTTGACTGGTCGCCGGGCGATTTGAATGTCATAATCGGCCCTAACGCCGGCGGCAAATCCAACCTGCTGCAATTGCTGGAAATGATTGCCGCCTCCGCCCGCGGCAAACTCAGCAAGTTCGTCAAAAGACAAGGCGGAATGGAACCCCTTCTCTGGGATGGAAGTGCGAAAAGCATTAACATTACAATAAAATATAAATATATCGAAGATAATGAGGCTATAGAGGACTTTTTATATAACCTTGAATTTAATCGTTTAGGAATAACTAGTTCATATCAAATCACAAAAGAGCTTTTCTCAAAATTTCATATCCAAAAAGTTGGACGTCAGACACCTCCGATAAAATTATTGAAGCGTAATGCCAATATACCAGGTATATTTGATGATTCTGAGAGGATTATAGCACCCGAAGTTTCAGAACATGAATCTTTTATATCTTGTATTAAAGGTAAATATATTGGAGATCAATTGCTTGATGAATATCAAAATTATCTTGAATCATGGAGAATTTATTCCGAATTCAATACTGGAATGGATGCGGTTATTCGACAAGCAGTAGTAACAAGCTACGATAAGCATATTGAGCCGGATGGGCAAAATCTTGTTGCTGTACTGCATACTCTTTATGAAGAAGACCGGGATTTCAAGAATGAGATTGATTCTGCTATGCGAGCCGCGTTTGGCGACGATTTTGAGGAGTTGTCCTTTCCACCCGCGGCCGATGGTCGGACACAGCTTCGTATAAGATGGAAGAGTTTAACCACCGGCCAGTCGGCGGCCAATCTTTCCGATGGGACATTACGATTTCTGTATCTTTTGACGATACTTGCCAATCCGGAGCCGCCAGCGCTGATTGCTATCGATGAGCCGGAAACGGGACTTCATCCCTCGATGCTGTCGATTATTGCCGAGTACGCCGCAGAGGCCGCCCGCAGGACACAGGTTATTTTTACCACTCATTCCGCGGAGATGCTCAACGCCTTTAGTGAAACGCGACCGACGGTAACAGTATGTGAATGGCATGACGGCCAAACGGAATTACACGTTCTCGCGGGCGAAAAACTGGACTATTGGCTTGGCAAATATTCTTTGGGTGAACTGTATCGCACAGGTGAACTGGAGAATATGAAATGAAATATGTGATCTTTGTGGAGGGCCACACGGAAGAAGATAATTTGCCGGATTTTATAGGCCGGTGGTTTAATATACAAAAACTATCGCAGACAGTTAGATTTGAAGTGGTCAGATTTGCCGGGTGTACGGACTTTTATCATAAAGCCATAGCAAGAGCACAAGATCATTTGAACGCACCTGACAGCGATGAAATTATAGGTGTTATCGGATTGCTTGACCTTTATGGACCAAGGTTCTATCCGGAGGATAAGAACTCCATACAGGAAAGATATGAATGGGCGGTTGCGTATTTCGAGAAAAATGTAAAACACGATAAATTTCGTATGTTTATGGCTGTTCACGAGCTTGAAGCGTGGCTTTTGAGCCAGCCTGAGATATTTGACCAACCGGTTTATGAAGTCTTGAAAAACGAAGAAAGACAACCGGAAACAATCAACTTTAACAAGCCGCCAAAGAAATTACTTCATGAACTTTATTGTAATAATATGCGTAAAGGATATATTGAGCGTGTTTATGGCTACCATTTATTCAGGAAACTGGACCCATCAATTGCTTATGAAAAATGTCCTTATTTGAAGATAATGTTGGATGAAATGCTGAAAA
>DAOWIP010000421.1 GCA_030640865.1 Sedimentisphaerales bacterium
ACTATCGCGAAGTCAGCGAGATTGACTATTCCGTCCCGGTTCACATCACCTTCCAGCGGCCAATAGTAATCGCTTCGGCTGGCGTACGCCGTCCCACCATAGGCGCCCATATTTACCAGACCGCCGCTGTAGTCACCTTCGCCACTCGGATCGTCCATCGGGTTGCCGGCATCAATACAAGGACTCGTTACCGGGTCCATCGCCCACAGGCCGTCAAACAATCCGAACTCATTCGGGTCTGTCGGATCCTCCGGCCAGAACCGTCCCTTTTCAGATTTCAGATGATAGTCGTCATTAGCAGCATCGCCAAAGAGAGGCAATATGAACTTCTGAACGCGGCCATTGTTTATGTCAGCTACATAAATGCTATCTGATGAGTCTATAGCAATACCACTTGGAACGTTGAATTGACCATCGCCACTTCCAAGACTACCAAATCCTGTGATAAAATCGCCTTCGCTTGTAAACTTTATTACTTGACCGTTGCTATAGCAGACATAAGTATATCCATCCATATCGCATTCAACGCCGATATCACCTGCGGAACTCCATGCAGTCACAAAGTCACCATCGCTAGTAAATTTCTGTAGTCCTGCTGCGGTGTCAGTAACATAAGCATAATCTGAGGAATCAAAAGCAATCCATAATGGTTCTGTGAATTCTCCGTCACCACTACCAATAACTCCCGTTCGGCCACTACCTGGATCATGCCACCCAGAACCACCAATATCATCTCTACCCCACCAACCAATGAAATTGCCATCGGAATCAAATTTCTGGATACGATAGTTATGATGATCACTAACATAAACATAGCCTAATGAATCTACCGCTATACCAGTGGGCACAATTAGTTCTCCGTCACCACTTCCCATAGCCCCCGTTCGGCCACTACCTGGATCATGCCATCCAGAACCACCGATATCATCTTTGCCCCACCAGCCAATGAAGTTTCCATCTGAATCAAATTTTTGAACACGGTGGTTATGATGGTCAGTAACATAGACTTTATCGTTAGAGTCAATTGCTATGCAGTGCGGATAGTTGAATTCCCCATCACCAGTACCTGAACTTCCCCATTGTGTTATAAAAGTCCCATTATTTGTAAATTTCTGGATCCGGTTGTTAAATGCATCTGTCACATAAAAACTTCCGGACGAGTCAACAGCTATATCACGAGGGTCATTAAACTGCCCCTCTCCGCTGCCATTGCTGCCCCATTGAGTTACATAGTGGGAATTATCATCTTCACTGTAACTATAACTCGCATCACAATCTATCAAATCACCACTTTCGTTATCCCACAGGATGCTATTGGTAATGATCGGATCAGCTATTCCGTCGGCCACGATACCCTGGGTATTATTGACAACTGTTACATGGTCGATGGTCGGTGAACTGCTTTCGGCCTGGATACCAATATTACAGTCGCGGATAACAAAGTTTGTCAGAACGCTGCCGGCCCCTTCAGCCGTATGGAACCGCACGCCATAGCCGCCCGCGTTAGTAATCACCGCCGCATCGGCCGCGCTCTGTACCGTAATCGCCTTACCGGCAAAATCAACCGTCTCATTATAAACACCCGGCCAGACAAGGATGGTTTCGCTGGATTGACCGATTTCAACACCCTTTTGGATTGTCGCAAATGCATCTTCACGTGAAAAACCGTTATTTGAATCATCGCCATTGATAGTATCAACATGAAGAGTTCTTAACATGACAACACGAAACCCTAAGTCGGCAACGTCCGTCCTGGACGGAGCATTGACGAATCTGCTCAAGACAGTACAGTTGTAGTCACTGGCGCCCCAGCCTCCGCCACGCATAACACACTCGCTGCCGTCAACGGTACTAGTCCACTCCCACACATTGCCTGCCATGTCGCACATTCCGTAGCCGAAACCTGAAGGATCACCAAGACTGCTAACAACAACCGTGCCATCTGGATGAATTGAACCAGCATAATTGGCAATACTATTATTTATAGTCGTCCCACAGCCATAAGTATAGCTGCCATCAAAGTCGGCGACCGCCTGCCATTCCCATTCCGTTGGAAGGCGATAATCGTAATAACTGCAGAAGGCTGTCGCTCCATACCAGCTAACACAGGTGACAGGATGATTATTAAAACCGCTGTCAACACTAAACGAACCACCGCTGTAATTTATCCTTGCTGCTCCGCCATTAGTGGCGCCGTCGTCATTAGAGCCTGAAGCCGCGAGGTCATAATATACCTCATCCACAAAATCCGCTCCGCTATTGGAGCCAGCGGCACCCTTTACCAGATCACCGTCAAGAAGTATATCTTCCGAATCCAGTGCAGCGTTAAGAAACGCACAATACTGCGCATTAGTCGTCTCGTATTTGCTCATATAGCCGTTAAAGCTCTCATGGCCGGATACTCCGGGGTCGTCAATTAACACCCAGGTCATGTCAATTTTATCGCGACACACACGGAATCCTATGGCCATATGTGTGAAACTTGGGATATCGTGGTTGCCACCTTGATAGGAAACATCACTGTGGTAGTCGTAGTCGTACCAACAACCCCCGCGGTAAACGCGAAAACCATATGGTGTGCAATCAGTTTCATAGCAACTGCTTGTCCACTCCCATGCATTTCCAGCCATATCATACATACCATAACCATAACCAGCAGGATCACCAAGACTACCAACAAGAGTAGTGCCATCCGGATGCGTTGAACCATAATAGTTAGCAATACTGTTATTTATACTCGTACCACATCCATAAGTATAAGTACCGTCAAAGTCCGCTACTGCCTGCCATTCCCATTCCGTCGGCAGTCTGTAACCGAAGTAATTACAGAACGCCGTCGCACCATACCAACTAACGTAAGTAACAGGATGATTTTCTAAACCGCTGTCAACGGTAAATACACCGCCACTATAATTTATCCTTGCCGCTCCGCCGTTGGTGGCGCCGTTGTAAGTATAGCCCGGACCAGCAAGGTCGTAATACAGTTGGCCGACAAAATCTGCTCCACCATTTGAGCCGTTTGCACCATCGACATCGCTGCCATCAACTACTATATCTCCGGAAGCAAGGGCAGTATTGAGAAACTGGCAATACTGAGCGTTAGTTGTCTCATATTTACTCATATATCCGTTAAAGCCTCCGTGGCCGGATACGCCCGGGTCGTCATCAATAAACACCCATGTTATCTCATCCGCCATTGCGTTAACTGTAATTATCGCTAACAGGACCAGTGCAATTTTACATATCGTTCTCATAACATATTCCTCACTTTTCTATGTGGGCAATACCCACTCGGTTAATATTTCTTTGTTACTACATTGTCGTGGATTCCAGCCTTCGCTGGAATGACATTTACTCGCTTCTTCCAACTCACATCCCAATTAACATCCAGTCAATTTTCCTTTCTCCGCCCCGCTGTCGTGGCTGATGATTACCTCCGGTTGCATAATCAAATACAATTTCCCCTTCAATCTTACCGTTATTACCGACATAAACGATTTTTGCTATGGCATCCCGCTGGATATCGATGCTATAAAGCAGTTTTCGTCTTTCACCATTTACTTTCAGTTCTACAATATTCCGGCCTTGTCCTTGTGTTCCAAATAACAAATCCGCTCTACCGGCATCCCTGCGGATCGTATCAATCGTATGCAGGCCTTGCCACGGGCGGGCAAAGCCCTTTGGATAATTTTCCTTTTCGGCGTAGTGTTTCTTACCGGCGACATTGAGATATATCCAGGGCGAATGTTCTTCATAGGCCGCCATAACGAACGGTATCCGCCCGCTGCCTGTGATTTCCCTGCCGTTGACCCGGCCGCTTATAGTGAAACACGTCCAGCCCTGTTTGTGCGGATTGTCTCGCAGGTCAACTTCGCGGGCGTCCTGAGGCCAGGGGGTATTGAAACATTCCTCCCTGACCATATTCAGATGCCTGCCCGACTGTGAATATGGCCGGCCTGCCTGATTTACCCCTTTAACAAACAGAAGCC
>DAOWIP010000574.1 GCA_030640865.1 Sedimentisphaerales bacterium
CCGCTCCCGCTGGTCGCTGTCTGGAATGACAGAACCGCAAGACCTGGACAAATTTTAACAAACATAGGAGTATTCGATGAAACAACAGGCTCAAATTTTGACATTTGTAGTATTAACAGGTATGTTTTTTAGTAGTATCGGCTGTTATCCGTCCAATTCGAGGGACATTGAGGCATTTCTCAAGCCCTATCAAGTGGACGTTAATGCCACGAATTATATCTTTCATCCGCCGGACGAGATTGAAGTTCATTGCGAGAAGGTTCCGGAAATAAACCTGCAACGCCAGATCATTCGGCCGGACGGCAGGATTTCGTTTGAGTCACTGGGCGAAATCGAGGTAGCCGGCAAGACCCCCGCTCAGGTTGCGGCCCTGCTGCATAACAAGGCTAAGGAGCTGTATAATCTAACTGGCCAATCGCCTGTGGATGTACGAGTAGTCGCATTCAGGAGTAAGGTTTATTACGTTCTCGGTGAGGTGGCCAGACCCGGCCCCCAGGTGTACACGGGCCGGGACAACGTATTGACAGCGGTGGCTAACGCCAATATTCTTATTACCGCGTGGGAAGAGAATATGCGGGTAATCAGGCCGTCAGAGAAAAAAAATCAAAAACCACGGATATTTAAGGTGAACCTGCAGGATATGATGATTCGAGGCGATACCAGCAAAAATGTTCTGCTGCAGGAAGGTGATATTATATTTGTGCCGCCGACAGTTTTAGCGGCGATAGGCAATGTAGTCGCCGAGTTGGTGCGGCCGATAGGCCTGGCCTTGTCACCGGTACTTACCGTATCGCGGATTTCAGGCGGTGCCGGTTATTGATATAATTGAAGTATGTTGGCGCCAATGTCAAAAGATCGATATCGCCCCAAAACTGGGGTGTAAAGATGTATATGACCTGCTGTCAGTATATACCGAAAAAGAGTATTTTTTCTCGGTCCTACGATTATCGGTTGACGAATGATAACCCGTACTAACGGGGAAATTCGGTCGTGAGCACTTTATGATGAGTAAGCATAGGTTACTGAAACTGATTCACCTGTTGAGCACGATCTGGTTCGGTCTTTGCGTGGTGTATATATTGATTCTGGGGCTGCGTCAGGCGGGGGTCAGGTGGTGGGTGATATTTTCCCTGTCGGGGCATTCGGCTGTCATTGTTTTTCTGATGGTGAGTGTGTATCTGTTCGCTGTTTTCAAGGGTGCCGATCGAAGTCGAAAAATAGTACATGAATATCCGCTTAGTTCTACCGATTATTATATGTTTTTCTATGGTGCGATTCCTTTTCTTGGGGGATTGGCGGGACTGTCAGGCGTCATAGGGATGCGCAGTACAACACAATTTTTTCTGGGAATCTCTTACGCGACACTTGGCGCGACTTTTATGGTGTGGATAATCATTGATCCGCTGATAGGGATCATCGAAACACTGTTACCTGATAGCCGACGACACCGCAGGGAACGGTTGGCCCTGGTCCGTGCCGAGCGGGCAGAACAGCAGCAGGCACGCGATCGATTACTCGCGGACCTGGAGATAAGAGAAAAAACGCTGCGCAGCGAACGACTGGCGAAGTTGAAACCGCTGTCGGCGCGACTTCTGGAACTGGTCAGAGATGCTGGGGATGACTACGAACAAAAAGAAAGTGAAGCTATGGATATCGGGGTGAAGGCAAGCCGGATCGGCGGCCTGGACGGCATGCGACAACTGCACGAGATGACGATGGAGCAATTCAAGTCTAAACAGCGGGATATACCGCAGGTCGATTATATTGCCCAGTGGTGGGACGGCGTCGGCGGCTGGCTTGGCCGGTCGCTCAGCGAAAAAGGGAGATTGCCGGGTGATTGATTAGAAGAGTTAATCTTTATAATTTTCGATGTAACTGATTAAAAGCGTGTACGGCGAGACAAAAAGGAGGACCGGGGCATGAAAACCATGCTCCGGCCTTAAATTTAACCTCACTCCATCTTCCTGTTCACAAAATCAACGCGTGGGTCAAAGCCCCACCCTACAATACTGAACAGCATCTCCCTCTCACCCCCCCAAGGTCAATTTGGACGAGAGCGGGAAGGGCTTTACTAAAAAAAAGTAACAACCTTCCCGTCGCCCCGTCTCAAGCTATATGCAAACTTTTTTACAAATCTTTACAGTGCCCGCCGCCGCCGCAGCCAACCGACCAATCCAACGCCGATACTACCCAGAATCATCGCACCTGGAGCAGGAATGATGTAAGTGGAATCGTGAGATCCCGGATCAATAGCCCAGGTATTCTTAAACGTTTTTACCAAGTCAGTAGTCTCATGGCCATAAACATCAAAATGCACACGGGAGAAGCCGGTTATTTCAACGCTATAAGTCTTTTCCTCACCCTCGCCTTCCGTAGTTATGAGCCCATCCTCAGCATTATAGTTGTGAACAGAACCATCATTGTTGAAATTGCCTAATCCATAAATCAGGAAGTCTGACACGTCATCCTGGAGTGGGTAGTGATCATTAAAATCTCCGTCAGGGAGGAAGTTCTTGGTGACATAACCGGTATTGCCAAATTCATCTGTAAGCAATTCTTTATCGGCATCCGCATTGGGATTATAATAGCCGGTGCCGGCCACCAGGGTTTTCTCTGTCAACAAGTTGGCACCGTCGCCGCCCGTAATCGAAAAAGTCCCTACTTCACCCTCCGGTACGGAAAGTAGCAACGTAACCTCGGTCAGCGCATCGGTCTTGGGGCCATAAGAGCCAACGACAATTAAGTCGAAAGAGGAATCCGTCATGAACCATGTGTCCTGGTCATCGCCATAGTCCCCAGCAGTGGCACCGTCGATATAAACCTGAAATGTCGGCGTAGCGAGCAACTGTTGGCTCATTGGGAGTGCCAGGACCACAAACAACACAATTGGTATTTTTAAAACTCTCACAATTTTTCTCCTTTCAAACATTTCTTTCTTACAAACAGCTTGTACGGGAGCGGGAAGGGCTTGTTACTATACGTAACAACCTTCCCGCCGCCCCGTCTCAAGCTATATGCAAACTTTTTTACAAATCTTTACAGGGTCCGCCGTCGCCGCAGCCAGCCAACAAGGCTGACACCAAGACTGCCGAGCAGAATCGCACCCGGAGCGGGAATAACAGCGGCAACCGCATCAACTTCCGGTTCCGAGTACACGCCGGTACTATCCCAGGCGACCAACTTGACGTAACGATAAGAAGCGCCCATGTTATAGACGCCGGCAATATCATCGCTACACCAGCCATTGCCGTTACTATCCTCGTTAGGATTATGGGTTCTCCAGCCATCCAGATAAACGTCGGAAACCATGACTTGTGAGCTTAATGTACCAGTCCAAAGGGTATTGGTACCATAGACTCGGTATTCCAGACCTTCACCGAGGTATGGTCCATGATCCTGGGATGTGAAAACAGCGATCTTATTGACTGCCGCTCCCATATCCCACCAACCACCATTGCTGTATATCTGTACCCAAAGTCCATCAAGGGCGTCGCCGTTTGCATTAGCGCTGCCGACACCGCCTACCCACGTATCGTCCCAACCTACAGACGTACCGCTATCACCGAAGCTAGCGGCATTGGGTTGACCAGCGTTTTGCCCAACAAAGTCACCCATAACTAAAATGCTGGTGTTAATGGTACCGGTGTGAATTGTTGCGGATGCGTTGTAACCGGGAGTGCCGGGAGCCCAGGTATAGCCTGTTGATGCCAGGTAGCCTTGCGCATTGCCGGCAAGGGCGACAATTATTACTAAAATAAATGTTAAATTAATCTTTTTCACGATTATCTCCTTTCTCTCTATTGTTTTAAAAAAGAGAAGAAATCACATCACAAAAGCCTAAACTATCACAAAAGACATCCAAAATTTACAGGGTTCTGCGCCGACGCAGCCAGCCGACCAGGCCGACGCCGATACTGCCGAGCAGAATAGCGCCGGGAGACGGGTTGGAATGCACAGCGGAAGGTGTGAACTCAAAGTTGTCCATGGCAAAATGCTCACCACTACGATTAAGAAACACATCCTTTCCGCCGAAAGAATCAAACTCCAGCCTATTGATACCATCGTAGTTACCGTCAGCATCAAACCACGTGGGGCCGGTAGTATCCACTACGACTGTGGTGGCGTACTCGTACTCCAGGGAATCGCCTGAATAGCCTTTCACGGTAATATTCAGACCGTTACGCCACGCCGCAGTCAAATAGGCACCCTCAAAGTCAAATGTCTCATCATTGACAATAGAGGCCGTATTGGCAAACGCGTTTAAGGCAACGTAATCGCCGGATACCGTCCCGGTATCGTAGCCCGAACCCGGAACACCATCTCCGCGTACAACGCCGAAGTTCACCCAGCCAAAACCCCCGTATCCGTCAGGGATATAACCGTTTACCGCGAGAACGTCGTCAAAGTCCAGGACGTCTCCTCGCAACAACGGGGGGCCGACGGCGAACAGCAGCATCAGCACTATAAAAGTTTTTATTACCTTTTTCATACAATACCTCCAATCAGGAGGGGTACTTCCCCCAAATATTTCCTAAATCAACATTTATCTCCATATCAGGCTGCAAGCAGGAAAGCAACGACTTATACAAAAGTATAAAGCCATCACTTTCACCACTCATAGACCCAATATTCGCGTTTTTATGCTATCTCGAAAATTACAGAGATCTCCGTCTGCGGAGCCAGCCGACAAAGCCAACACCGATACTGCCCAACAGAACAGCACCCGGAGCGGGAATGGTTATGGAGCCGCTCAAACCATCACCCCAGTCAACATCACCCTTAAGCATCTCGTTGAAGTCGCCACCTGGTACACTGGAACCTGCATTGAAGGTTAGATCAAAGTCTGCGACACCGTGATTGTCCAAAGCGTCAGCAACTGGCGAGAATGCCGGACCACCGGGATAACTAGTCCATGCTATGTCTACGCTTGAGAGTGCCCAAGCGTCACCAGTGGTTCCTACTGCCACTAGTCCGCCTGAAGACAAGGTTCCTATTAAGACACTGTTATTTCCGGAGTCTTGGATTTCTATCTGGCCACCAGTAAGTGTCCAAGCGCCTTCACTGCCGCCAAGGTTCATAGTAGGCAGCACAACGTACCCGCCAACTAGGCCATCTGTAACCCCGCCCTGAACCGATGTGATCTGTATTGGAGCAGTAAAGCTAATTTGGTCGGCAGATGCGTCAAAGGCCCACCCTCCACCAATGCCTTGCGAAAACTCAAGAGTCGGGTTAGCCAGAACTGGTGCAGCTAAAAAGCCGACTAAAACTGTAATTAACATTAACTTTTTCATAATATATTTTCCTTATTTCCTAAAGAACAAGAGATGTGTTAATTTTCAAAAACAAGACTATAAACTTGTGTGAATTTGTAAAAAACAATCTTTTCAGACCCGGCGCGGAGGCCCGCGGGCAAGACTGGCAAAAGTAAAGGCTGGTGAAAATGGGATAGTGCATGTGAACCGCTCAGCCGGGAATTCGGTGAGCAAGTTCAGAACAGATTGGATTGATGAGACTGCCGGTACAGGTGGGGCAATCCTTTTCCAAGTGCAGAA
>DAOWIP010000182.1 GCA_030640865.1 Sedimentisphaerales bacterium
TGGAAGCGAGTGAGGATCCCACGGGTACGCGAACACAGGCAGAAGAGATGCTGAACAAGGCGCTGTCGCTGGATGAGAAGAACGTTACGGCGTATCAACTGTTCGCGAACCTGGCGATGCTGGATATGCGCAAAAGTGAGTCAGAAGAAGAAATGGCGGAGTATCGGGCCAAAAGCGAGCAATATCTGCGTCGTGCAATCGAGAAGAATCCAGAGGGTGTGGAAGCGTATCTGAATCTGTTTAATATGTACCTTCGTCCGTGGTCAGATAATTTGTATCGCCGAGCGGCGGCAGCGGAAGACGAGGCTGAAAGAACCAAGCTGCACAAAGAAGCAGACGTGTTTTATGACAAGACACTAAAAGATATCGATAGTTGGATCAGCCGCTTCAGAAATGAAGGCCGATTCTATGTCAGCAAAGCACAGATGATTCAGTCGCGGCTGAAGAGACTGGATGAAATAGGTAAAGTAATCAAGATATATGAGCAGGCAGTCCGGTGTGATGATACGAATGTGGAGTGGTCGGCTTCATTAGGGCAATTTTATTTAGTGCAGGCACGCTATTCCGAAAACCCACGAGATGATTTGTTGTCGGCGTATAATCTGCTGCGGGAGGCGCTGGACAAACCGACTGCCAAGGACCTGAAAGGGCCCCGCCGGAGACAGGTGAGATATACCTGTTTCGGCAGGATTATACCGACATTAGTGGAAGTTTGCGCAAATCTGGCAGAGCAGACAGAAGATCAGGATCAAAAAACAATTTACCTTGACAAGGCCAGGAAGCGGTTGAAAGAACTGAGTGAGTCGTTGGGCGAAGATAATACGTTGACGAAGGTGGCCCGTGGTACGATTTCGCTGGCAGAAGGACGTCAGGATGATGGGATAAAAGATCTTTACGAGGCGAATCAGCAGATGGAACTGGACAAAAGTGGTGGAGCGACGTCGGTCCGTCTGAAATGGAAGCTGTTCGAGGCTTTACGGGAGACCAAATATCGTAGTCTGGCGGCACAATACGCGGGACAGGCGCTGTCCCAGGGCGTTCGTCCGGCACAGGATTATGTGTCGTATATGGAGGTGATTTCAGGGTTTCCGGGGCAACAAAATAAAGTCAATCTGCTGGGACTGATTAAAAGCTATGAAAATAAATACAGTCCAAATATACCGTTTCGAGAGAAAGTGCTGAAGATCAAGGGCCACACACTACTGTCGCTGGGGCGTTACAAAGAAGCACGCGAGGCAATCGCTGGTCTGGGAGATGATGGTCGAGAAATAAAGTTTTTACGGGCACAGTCTTATGAAAATGCGGCAGAGCGGATCAAGGCACTAATCAAACTGGCGAAAGAAATGCCCGGAGATGAGGAAGTGATCATTTCAGTATATCAGGCCATGATGTCGCGTGCCAGTGAGGATGCGTCGTATTATGACCAGTTGCGGCAGATAGTGTCGGCGGCGGTGCAGGCGGCGCCGGAGAATATAAAATTTCAGCGGATGCGGCAGATATTACAAGAACCGGACCCCGCTAATGTATCATCGGAGAGGTTGACAGAAATTGTCCTTGAGATTGTGAAAAATATTAAGGACCCTTTCGAGCGTGCGGTTCAGTTTGGAAATTATTATGAAGCGAGGGCGCAAGAGGGTGTACTTAATCAAGACCAGGAAGCGGTGCAACTTAACCTGGGTCTGGCAAAGGAACAATTCGGTACGGCGTCAAGTATCAAAAAGGACGATCCGGAGTTGTTGGGCAGGGAATTACGGGTGTTGGTCAGCCTGGAAGACTGGCAAGTGGCGGAAGGTCTGTTGGCAAAGATCAACAAAGTCGATTCGGTCCAGGGATTGTATTATGAATCATATCTGAAACAGGCGCAAAAAAAATGGGACGATGCGGCACACCTGCTGGAGAACTATCTGGAAAAGCGACCGATTTCAGTAGAAGGGCACCTTGGCCTGTCGCGAATCTATATCCAACTTGGGCAGGGTAAAGAAGCGTTTGAACAAGTACAGATGGCTGTGTCGCAGGATTTCAGCAATTTGACGGCCAACAATGCGCTGATGCTTATGATGCACAGTATGTATTCGAAAGAGGGACTGAACAGCCTACCGTCCGAACAGATCAAGTCGATGCTGGTGTCAATTAAACGAGTGTTGGACCTGAATCCGTCCGATCTGACGGCGAACCGTCTGCTGGTGACATACGAGTCTTTATGGATAGTGCAACTGGCGGATCAATTGAATTCGCCGGGTATGGCGGAAGGTGTAAAAAAGGCGTACATAGAATCGCTTGCGAAGCTACATAATGAGGTTGTCCAGGTATGTAAATATTTGATCTCCCGTGATCCGCGAAACACGAAGAATGCCGTTATATTGGCTAAAGCACATTACCTGTACTCAAGGGCTGTGACTGATGCCCAACAGCAAGAACAATTGTGGGCGGAGGCGGAAAAGGTATTTAAGCAGGCCATCGAGAAGAATCCTGACTCAGTGGAATTAGTTGCAGAATATGGTAATTTTCTGCGGAATACGGGCCGAACGGGACAAGATGAAAAACTGCTGCGGGATATGATCGAACAAAACAGCGGTGAAATAAAGTACGAGGCGATGGTCAAACTCGCTATCCTGTATGCTCGCCAGGGGCAATCCCAGCGTGCAACAAAGGTGCTGGAAGATGCCTTGAAAGAGTTTAAGGACAAACGACAGAGTAAGAGCATGCTGGCTGAACTGTTCAGCAAGATGAAGGAATATAAAAAATCGCTGGATATATTCAGCCAATTGCGTGAAAAAGAAGACAGTGAATACCTGTTGACGCGGCACATCGAAACCTTATTGGATATGGGACAGGAAGAACAGTCCCAGGCATTGTTAGATAGCGAGATGAAGCAGAAGTATCCTGATTCAGTGGCTACGATGCTATTGTCGGCGAAGGTGGCGCTGCGGCGAACAAAGTACGCGGAGGCGGTGGCGTACGCGGATCAGACACTGGCAAAGGATAGCAAGAATCGTCTTGCGCTGCTAATCAAGAGTCAGGCGTTTTATCATAATGAACAATTCCAGGAAGCGATGGACTCACTGACAAGACTGCGTACTATGGAGCCGCCGACAAGCAGCTTAGGCCGAACCCTGCTGGCACAGGTGAACTGGAGTATGGGATTTTACAATGACGCGATCAGCGAACTTCAGGCGACAGTGGAACAGAATCCAAGTTACGCGGCAGCGAGAGATATGCTGGTGAAGATGCTGAATGCCCGTAATCGCTGGGAGGATTTGGAACGTCTTTATGCGGATGTCATCGAGGTCTATCCCAATGATACCAGACTCTATGTCGAGGCGGGACAGGCGAGTATGCAACTGGGAGATAAATACCTGCTCAAACGGCAACGCAGCCGGGCATTGCGTCAGTACAATAAAGGACTGGCACTGATGCAGAACGCCTGGAAAGTGAGCCGTGAGACAGGAAAAGAACAACAGAAAGCCCTGAATGGTCTGCTGCGAGCACTGCTGAAAACAGGGCAGTATCAACAAGTGACGGCATTGGTAGATGAGAACCTGAAAAAAGGCTATGAAGACGCCGGTCTGCTGCTTGGTAAAGCGGAAGCCATCTATCGATTGAAACGACCGCAGGAAGCCCTTAACCTGTTTGAGGCTATCCTGAATATGGTGTCGGATAAACCGGAGCTGAGTAATAAAGTAGTGATGAGCGTGCGGCGAATAGGAGATGTAGATAAGATATTAGAGTGGGGCAAGAATAAGCTGCGAACGAAACCAAACTGGACGGCGATGCACCTGGTGCTGGCTGGGATATATCGCGAAAAAGGCCAGGTCAATCAGGAGATTTCCGAACTGAACACGGCACGGTCGTTAGCAGATGAGAATCTCTATGGAAGTATCGACCAGCAATTGGCAGCGACGTATCTTGGCGCAAAACGCTGGCGAGAGGCAGTTGATGTCTGCCGACGACTGGTGAAAAAACAGCCGGATAATGCCAATTTTGTGAATAACCTTGCTTATGCGCTGTTGGAAACAGGCGGTTACGATGAAGAAGCGGTAACAACAGCCAAGAAGGCATACGATCTGGATCGTACCGATACGAATATAATGGATACGTACGCGATGGCGCTGATGAAGACAAAAGACTATAATCAGGCAGAACTGATTATGCTGCGCGCTATCCAAGAGGCGCAGCGTAGCGAAAGCCAAGTGCCGCCAGAATATGAATATCATCTGGCTCAGGCACTACAGGGACAGAAACGATACGGGCAGGCGTTAGAGCGGCTGCGGCGTGTTCAGCAGCAGTTACAGGATAGTGCCAATCAGCAGGATTCGGCATGGCTGGAACGAATTAATACGCTGCTGACGGAAATTGAGCAGCAGAGCAAAGATGAGAAATGAGTTGTGGGTTGTGAGTTGTGAGTTGTGAGAAAAACAGAAAACAGAAGAAAAGAATATAAAACAAATGGTGCGATACATCGCACCCTACTTAACTACTTAACTAACGAGAAGATTCAATCGTAAGCACTGTAATATCGGGGACATAAAAATGGCAACGCAAATTTCATTACCAGCAACGAGGATACAAGCTTCTCAAAGACAGTCGATTGCGTCGCCGGCTATGGGGGCAGGGCTGACATACAAGGATGTGCTGGGGATTCTTCGGCGGCGGATGTGGCTGATAATAATTATTACCGCTGTGTTCGTGGTTTTGAGCGTGGCGTTGTGGGGTATATTTCTGGTGTATAGTCCGGAATATACATCGGTAGGTTTTATCCGCTGCAAGATGCCGACTCAAAAAGGAGCATTCGGGATGGGGGGCGTTATACCACGTAAGGATGTGATAGCGATGGCGACGGCCAGTAACGCCGAGCTTTTAAACAGCGATTCTTTCCTGGGCAGGATATTGGAACGGACCAAGGTTCAGGATACGGAATGGTACAAAAGCAGGGAAGAACTGGAGGAACGTCTGGAAGATATGCAAGAAAGTTTTGCGGCGGTTTCGATGAGAGATAGGGAGTTTGTGAAGCTGCGAATGAGGGCCGCCAGTAAGAAGGAAGCGAAAGATATACTGGATGAGGCATTAATACTATTTCAGCGTCAGATAGAAGAGTCGGCGACAGATTCACTGCGAAAGAGTTTGGCGGCTTTGACGGCTCAGCGGCGCGATGTGGATGCAAAGATAAGGACCAGCCAGAACAAACTGGTGGATTTAACGCAGCGAGCCGAGGCGCCGGGCTGGATGACGGGTGGCGGCAGGACGGTGGTTCTTCAGGAACTGAGTCTGCTGCAAGGAGAAAGGCTTCGACTAGAATCGGAGATTCAACAGTTGCGTATTTACGGTGCCCAGTTACAGCAGGATCAGACATCGCAGGGTTATTCGTCCACAGTACGTATGGCGATCGAACAAGACCCAATGGTGAACGGGTATCGCAGCCAGGTAGCCAATCTTGTTCAGCAGCATGATATGCTGATAAAACGTTTAGGGCCGGAACATCGCCAGGTTCAGGATATTCAGAGCACTATCGATAGCAGCCAGGCTCAGTTATCCAGCCGCGAACAAATGCTGGGTCAACAATACGGCAGCCAGGAGACGGAAGCGATAAACAGGCAGATTGTTTCCCTGATGGAGCAATTAAAGGGTATCAACACTAAGTATGAAGAAGTTTCCAGCCGACAGCGGGACCTGGATCAGAAACTGATGAGCTATGCGGTGAGCCAGGAAGATATCAATAATCTGAATCGTCAACTGGAAATAATCGAACGGGAGATACAATCGGTAAGCGTAAAGATGAATGATCCCGATCGGGTATCAGTGGAGATTGCCCAGTATGGCTCGGACCCGCTGGAGATAAGCTTTCCAAAGCCGCTACCATTTGTTATGTGTGGTTTGATATTAGGACTGGCTGTTTCGCTTGGCCTGGCTTTTTTGCTGGAATTTATGAATGATTCAGTGCAGACTCCCCGTGATGTTCTGCGTCATCTGCATATACCGCTGCTGGGGACGATACCCCTGTATGAACAAGAGGAGGAAACAGAGAAGATTAGTATCGAAAAGGTGGCGATGATCCGTCCCCATGCCCTGATAAGCGAGTTCTATCGCAAGCTGCGGACGAACCTGTTTTTTATCGCTCCGCCGGCCGATTTAAAAACGATACTAATCACGAGCAGTTCGGCTGATTGCGGCAAAACGACGACGGCAGTCAACCTGTCGATAACCTTATCGGCTGAGGGCAAACACGTTCTGTTAGTGGACGCGAACTTTCGCCGCTCATCGCTAAACCGTCTGTTTCCGACAGAAGGGCCTGGCCAAGGACTGAGTAATATTCTGGTAGGGCAGGCGACAGTGGCGGATGTGATACGCTCCAGTGGGATCGAAGGGCTGGATTTGATCGATTGCGGCCCACTACCACCGAATCCGGCTAATTTATTTAGCGGTAAGTGTATGCGTGATTTTCTGGAGAGCCAGAAACAATGTTACGATTATGTTATTTTAGACGGACCCCCATCGCTGCTGGTAACAGATGCCAATATCATAGCGAGTCAGATGGACGGTACAATCGCAGTAGTTCATGCCGAACATACAATGCGAGGAATGGCACAGAGAATGATTCGGGAACTTAAAAGCGACAGGATACGCCTGTTAGGCATTGTACTTAATGCGGTTCGGCCTCGTAAGGGCGGCTACTTCGAGAAGTCCTATCAGTCGTACTATGAATATATTGGCGCGGAACAGGCGGAAGCTGTGGAGAGTGGAGAGTAGAGAGTGGGGGGTTCGTTAATATAATTTTGCTGGGTTCCATGCCGAGGATTATACAGAAGCACCTCTCTGAAATACAGAAAGGTGGCACACAATTGGAATACCATGCTTAAGCTGGCTTATGCTTTGCATAAGCTATGCGTAAAGCATGCCACCCGTTGAGCCATCCACCTCGAAGACTCGGTGGCTGCCACCCAGCCGGGACTTTAGTGAATAAAAGGCGGGCATGGCCCGCCCTACAAACTATTCTCATACGTCCCTATGGGACTTTAGTAAAGCATGGTGTGTAATGTGAGATTGTCAATCAATACGGCGTGGGCGGTGCTGGGTAATCTGGCATACGTGGGGGGGCGTATTTTTATTGTGGTGTTGCTGACGCGGCAATTTACCAGTGTTGAAGTTGGCCGGGTACTTTATGCGTTGGCAGTGGTAACGCCACTGTCTTATCTAATTAATATGGAACTGCGGTCGGTTTTCGTTACCGATACGCAGGGCCAAATCAAAGTCGGCCATTGCCTGATGAGCCGACTGGTTACTAACAGCATTCTGCTGCTGGTACTTCTGATACTGTGCGGGATTCAATGGAATAATTGGGGCATTGGTAAAAGCGCAATTATTCTGTTGGCTGGAACGGTGCGAGGCTCGGAAAGCTGGGCGGATGTCTATATGGGGGTTTTTCAGAAGTACGAACAAATGAAACGCTGGGCGATTTCGCAGGCTACCAAAACTACGCTGGTGTTATTGTGGGTAATCTTTATGCCGTTCTGGACAGATAATATTAGCTGGATGCTGGTCGGGTGGCTGTCGGCAACTGTGGTGGTAGTCTGGTTCTATGATCGGGTTCGTGCGGGAAGGATGGTTCCTATAGAGACTCACTGGGAAGCCAATATCGGCAGGCAGTTGTTTGGCCGGGGTTTTCCATTGGGCGTTTTTGTTACATTAGCCATATTGAATCAGCAGGTAGCGCAGTATTTTATCGAGCATGAACTTGGCTATTCCGCGGTGGCGTATTATGGCGTGTTTATGATGTATGTCAGCGGAATGACGACAGTGCAAAACGGAGTTAATCAGGCGATTCTGCCGAGACTGGCCCAATACTTTAGCGAGAATATGTCCAGGTTTCTGAAATTGCTGGGCGCTGTCCTTGGGGCGTCAGTGATGGCAATGCTGGCAGGAATGGCTGTGGTCGGCTGGCATGGTCGGGCAATTCTGAGGATTCTGAACGGAGAAGAATACGCGGAGTACGCGTCCCTGTTCTTTATGATGATATGCGCAGGATGCCTGCTTCTGACAGGGATGATTCTGGGCGATGCGATAATAGCCTGTCATCGATTCAAGAGCAGAGTGGCAGCGGTAGGATTGGGACTGGTTGTTAATGTGATTGTCTGTTGGCGGTATGTGGGCGATTATGGGCTTAAGGCGGCAGTCTGGGCCGCGGTGCTGTCCGCAATGGTAACGACACTTGCTTGCGGTATAGTGTTAATTTGGGTAGTGCTTGGCAAAAACGATGCCAGCGTCAAAAGTTCAGCTCGACCGTGATACCAGACTGGGATCGTATATTTTAGTGGTCGTTCGGCACTTTTGGCGGAGACATCAAAATATACGCACCGCGTATTGGAATTCCCGCGAGCGGAACCGTAACATATTGTCGTAAGACTACTTACCCGCGTACTAACGGGAAAACTCAATCGTGAGCACTATAGAACAAAAGGCCCGTCCCGCTGGTATTTTTTTAGAGGCTGCCATAATTGTCTCGGATTTTTTATTTTACATTTGAATTAGGGTTTTGTAAAATGCCGTGCGTAATGATGTTATGGATTGGGTTCCGAGTGGACTTTGACGGAATGTTCGTATAACCTTTTGTTTTATATAAGGTTATGGTAATTGTGGGCAGGTAGCTCAGTTGGTAGAGCAACGGACTGAAAA
>DAOWIP010000163.1 GCA_030640865.1 Sedimentisphaerales bacterium
ATGGGCGCCAGCGGCTGTTTCCTGCACTTTCAGGCCGCCGCCGGCGGCATTTCCGCTGAGAATTTCCACACTGACATAGGCACTGGAACCAAAGTCAATACTGCGTAGCTTAATGTAGCCGCCTGATATGGCCGCTGACACACCGGTGATTTCTCTGACGCCGTTGATAGCGATATTTATATCAGCCTGGGCGGTCGAGGCGGCAAACGAAAGATCGGTTGTACCGCGTCCCGAGCCGAGCTGGATAGTCATACCGCTGTTGGCGGTCAGACCGGCACCGCTCATAAAGAGCACGCCGGTATCGGCTGCGCTGGTTCTCTGCAGTGCCACAGTCATAGTGGCACCGTCGATCAGCTTTGCGCCATTGACTGTTAATTCGTCAATCTTATTCGCACTGACGGTACTGGTGGTATAGGCCCAGTTTCCGTTAAGCAGCTTGATGCCTTGAAACTCGGTGGCGTTGGCAATACGCTGAATACTGTTAATCGCCGAGTCCACCTGCAACTGGTTGGCATCAATCTCTTCAGTCGATAAGGCGCCTTTATTGGCGGCACCCACCAGCAGTCCCTTGATGTCGACGAGAAGTGCGGAGATTTCATTCAACGCACCTTCCGCTGTCGAGATTACGCTGGAGGCCCGGATTGAATTAGTAATACCAGCCTTAAGTCCAGCCATTTCAGAACGCAGGTTTTCCGAGCCGATTAGTCCGGCTGGATCGTCTTTGCCGGCATTGATTCTCAATCCCGACGACAGTCGTTGGAGTCTCGTAGTGAGATCCTGATTGTTTGCGACCAACTTAGTGATCGCGTTCATAGAAGCGATGTTCGTATTTATACGTGACATGGCTTATCCTCCGTGACAAGGCGAGCGGATTATTCCACGCCTCTGTTGCAGACCGTAACCTTAACCACAACTACACGTCCTGGAATCGGTCTGTCGGATCCAATTAGCCCACTCGGTTCAGCCAGTCGGCCAAACCATCTTTGATATGTGGCAGCGCGAAATGTCGTCATTCCGCCGTCCTATGCCACCGGCACATCAGTCAGAGTGTTCAGTTCAGTATCAGTTCAGTTCAGTTGAATTGATTTGCTTAATACACAAACCAATCCCGAATCCATATTAAATTTTTACTACTGGAAATATTGAGATGCGTGGTGGGTTCCACCTCACGACAGCACCAGGCCGATAAGCTCGACCAATAGTCATGCGACAGAAATTTGAACCGCCTCGGCTATTAGAATTACCGCTGCGATTAAGTGAAAGGGGCAGCAACTCCGTTGCAAATTCCGTTTCACAGCCGGTTGCGTCCTTTTAATCAGGCCACATTTGATTCCGGCACTCTTCCTTGAGTCATCGTCTCTGACTCTCAAAAAGCATTGCTACCGGAGCGACCAACCCGGAATTGTTCGCATTTTCGTCAGCAACGCTTGTTGCTTTGAGACTTTCGTCATAGGAACGGTAAAAACTTTAGTAAGGGCGATAATATTTTAAAAATTCTCTTATAGGACGTGGGAATATTAAGAAATAGGACGTGAGGGTATTCAGAAAAACTACGTAAAGAACGTAATAAAACACGGTCGATACGGCCGTGGCACACTTTGTTTCATCTTCCGCAACAGAAACTAACTGGTCAGTTAATATAATTTTGCTGGGTTCCATGCCGAGGATTATACGGGAGCACCTCTCTGAAATACAGAAAGGTGCCACCCAATGTTTGGTGAACAAGGCATATTTAATTTAACTGAGCACTAACTAAAACCGGATAGTCCGATAAAATTCACGTAAAGACAAAAAAATATTTATGCGGAGACATCAAATATATAGGAAAAAGGCCGGGCCGGGTCCTGTCTGACATACGTGGGCACGTTATGCCAGACAGGTACCCGTCCAACCCATCAGATTATGCAAATCAAACTAACCCAGCAAGGATAGTACACTCTGCGGGGCGTAGTTAGCCTGAGCCAACACAGTAGTCGAGGCCTGCACCAGAATCTGCGCCCGCGTCATTTTCGCCGTTTCGGTGGCAAAGTCGGTGTCGCGGATGGCGGATTCAGCGGCATAGAGATTTTCATTGGTTACCCTGAGCGAATTAATGGTCGAACCCAAGGTGTTCTTCTGGAACGAACCAAGTCGGCCGCGGAGCTTGGAAATATCCTTAATAGCGGAACTGACAATCTTCTGGGCGGTATAAAGATTATCGCCGGTGAGGGCCTGATCGCCGCCGCTCTTAAGGGTACTCAAGTATCCATCTGTGGAATTACCCAAAGCAGTGGTGGCCACATTCTGGATACCAATTGATTCCAATCCGATAGCATCAACTCCGGAGCCAAGGGCAAAGTCGGCACCACCGGAGGTAATGCCAAACGTGGCGGACCAGTCAGTTGCCGACAGTGCAGCGGTAGCATCCAGTTCCAACTCAGCATCCAGCATGGAAGTACGAATAGTCAGCTTCTTGCCGACCGCCGTAGCCGAGGTACCATTGACAGTTGCTGTAGCATTTCTACCATAGTCTTTGGCATCGGTCGTATGGGCGCCGGCGGCTGTTTCCTGGACTTTCAAGCCGCCACCGGCAGCATTTCCACTGAGGATTTCCACGCTAACATAGGCACTGGAGCCGAAGTCCACACTACGCATCTTTATATAGCCGCCGGAAATAGCTGCCGAGACTCCGGTAATTTCCTTGACGGCGTTGATGGCCGTATTGATACTTGCCTGGGCAGTGGAAGCAGCAAAGGTTAGCTCCGTGGTACCACGAGCCGAACCGATTTTGATGGACATACCGCTGTTGGCAGTCAGGCCTGCACCACTCATATAGAGCACACCGGTGTCAGCCGCGCTGGTTTTATTAACCACAACGGTCATAGTCGCGCCGTCGATAAGCTTGGCGGCGTTGACGGTCAATTCGTCGATTTTGTTGGCGCTCACGGTACTAGTCGAGTAGGCCTTGTTGCCGTTAAGCAGTTTCATACCTTCAAACTCGGTGGCGTTGGAGATACGGTCGATGGTGTTCAGGATGGAGTCAACCTGGACCTGGTTGGCATCGATCTCATCATCGCTCATACCACCTGTGTTAGCGGCCTCACCGAGAAGACCCTGCAAATCGATCAGCATATTACTGATTTCGGAGAGAGACCCTTCAGCGGTTCCGATAATAGTAACGGCACGTTCAGCGTTTTTAATAGCGGCTTCGGTTCCACTGATCTGCTTGCGCAGATTTTCGGACGCAATCAGACCTGCCGGGTCATCCGCACCACGATTGATGCGAAGACCGGTACTTAATTTTTCCAGGGACGTGTTCATATCCTTAGTATTGTTGGTCAGGATACGCGTACTGATTAAACTGGTTACATTTGTGTTTATTCTACTCATCTTGTAAACCTCCTACAGGGTTTGTTGTGCCTGGGTCTTGTTTTGCTGGGCCAGGTTTGATATTTGCCTTTTATAACCCGTCATTTCTATTGTTTTTTTGCCAAAGCATCAGGCACAAGAGTGTTTATTCTGTTTTAGTACAAGTTACATAACCGAATCACGTTATCTGCGTTACGCGATTCGAGAGATCGTCAGGTCATAGGCCGCCCCCCTATTCGATTCGTATTGTAAAGTTGTGTATGCTTTTTTCATTATCAACTCCAAACGAAATACAGGCTCCTTTAACATAATTTAATAACCATTTCGGCAGAGCACTCATCGTCCTGCAAATATGGCGGACTTTAGATAATAAAAGGGATATGTCCTTATGGGACGCGAAGGGAACGCTCGACTGACATAAAGCCGGTATAAACTGGTATAAAAGGGGGAGGAATGTAATTTATAAAACGATAATTCCGGATATTCTTAATCGGCCGTCCTATAATACCACCGAAGATAAAATCAGCAGATGAAGCAGGACGGGCCATTCCTGCCATCTGTCTGATTGCGTGGGGTGCCCGCTCTCTGATTGAACGACAATAAATCTGATTGAACGATAATCAATTAACCGCCTTCGGCGGAACTTTTTTGCCACAGAGAACACCGAGTTCATGGCGCGGCCTTCGGCCGCAACCAAAATAATTGGCTCTCATCCAATAAATTTGTTTAAGGAAGAAAGAAGACAGTCCGCCTTTTGCGGACTGGAGTTTATCGCATTGCAGCAACCGGCACCGGCATTGCCGGTCCTTAAAACCCCCGTTGGGGGTCATCGTAGATAGTGGATTATACCAGTAACATGCCGGAGGCC
>DAOWIP010000100.1 GCA_030640865.1 Sedimentisphaerales bacterium
ATACGACCTTTTCCTCATGGCCCCTGAATCCCATCGCCAATACGCTGTGTACTACATTGTCGTTGTCCCCGACGATACATCGGCCACACTGGATACACTTGTTATGATCGACGATAATCCCTTCCGAGCTTTCATCCAGCGGAATATCTTCCGTATCGATTACAAACGACGGCGTCTCGATCCCCAGCGAATAGGCCGCGTCCTGTAGTTCACACGCCCCGTTCGACTCACACGACAGACAGTTGTGTTTGCCGTTGGCCAACAAAAGTTCGACCACCATCCGTCGGGCAGCTAGTACAGGCTCTGTCTGGGTCTTGACCACCATCCCATCGCGGACATCTTCCGTGCATGACGTTTTCAGTCCCTGCACGTTTTCCACTTCCACCAGGCACGACCGACATTTGCCCGCCTTACCCGTCCGTGGATGCCAGCATAATGAGGGAATATAGACGTTATTCTCTCGTGCCACTTCCAGAATCGTCTGTCCTGCCTGAGCCTCTACTTTTCGGCCGTCAATCGTAATTTGCATCGCTGAATCCTTAAAAAAATAATGTAGTGGATGGGCTCTTAACCCATACGCTTTCTTGACCAATTTGCACATTTTATTGTTATTACGCTCCCTGTCAATATAAAAACGCTTGAATCTGTCCAGTTTGTAGCGTATCTTTAGACGATTATGATAGATATAAAAGACCTGCGAGAAAATCCCGAAAGGTACAAAACTGCTTGCCTGCAAAAGGGTTATGATATTGACGTTGCCCGGCTGCTGGAGCTTGACGAGCGATCCCGCCGGCTGAAAACCGAGTTGCAGGAAATTGCCACCCGGAAAAACCAGGCCGGCAAAACGATAGCCAAAATCCAGGACCCTACTGAGCGTCAACAGGCTATTGAGCAAATGAACACACTCAAAGAGCAGGAAAAGCGGTTATCAGCCGAGCAGGAGCAGATTGAGCCTCAAATCCGCCAAATGCTGCTGAATATGCCGCAGCCGGCACATCCGGACTCGCCGGTAGGCCCGGACGAGTCGGGCAACAAGGAGATACGGCGATGGGGACAGGTGCGGGACTTCGATTTTGAACCTGATGACCATATTAAACTGGGTACCAAACTGGGGATAATCGATATCGAACGCGGCGTAAAGCTCAGCGGCAGCCGCAATTACGTACTGAGAGGGGCCGGGGCGTTATTGCACCAGGCCGTACTGAGACTGGCACATGATATGATGGTTGAGAAGGGTTTCGAGCCGTTGTCTGTTCCGGTACTGACCCGCGAGGAGACATTTATCGGCACCGGCTGGTTCCCGGAAGGCAAAGACCAGGTATATCAGATTCCCGAAGACGAACTGTTTCTGGTTGGGACAGCCGAAGTCCCTGTTACAAGCTTTTATATGGACGAAATTCTGGACGAAGGCGAACTGCCACAGCGTTTCGTAGCCCAGTCGCTGTGTTTCCGCCGTGAGGCCGGGGCAGCAGGCAAGGACACTTACGGACTGTATCGCATCCATCAGTTCGAGAAGGTCGAGCAGGTTATCATCTGCCGGGCCGACCTGGAGGAAGTGGAAAAATGGCATCAGCATATTTTAGCTAATTCTGAGGAAGTGCTGCAAAAACTGGAACTGCCTTATCGCGTGATAGAGATATGCACGGGCGATATGGGAATGGCCAAATACCGGATGTATGACATCGAGACCTGGATGCCCAGTCGGGACGGCTACTGCGAAACCCACTCGGCCAGCAATCTGTTAGATTTCCAGGCACGAAGGCTCAACCTTCGCTACCGTGACAAAAACCGAAAGGTTCGTTTTTGTTACACTATGAATAATACCGTAATCGCTTCGCCGCGGATACTAATACCACTGTTGGAGCTTAACCAGAACAGCGACGGAAGTATCAATATACCAAAAGCCCTGCAACCATATATGCACGGAATCGACCAAATCACAAAGTAAGAATTAGCCCCCGATGTAAAACATGTCCTCGCGTAGGCGGGGATCGGGGGGTTCTTAAGTAGGTGGGTGGCATGCTTTACGCGTAGCTTTTGCAAAGCATAAGCAAGCTTAAGCATGGTAATATCGAAAGGTATCGATAATGATTGTAGTAATGGGCCTCGGCCATACAAAACAACAGCTTAACCATCTCGTAGCGATGGTCGAGAAGATGGGGCTTTCCACACATATCATCTATGGTACGGACCGGACGGTGGTGGCGGCGGTCGGCGATAAGCGGATGGTTGATAAAAGCGCCCTGGAGAACGTGCCGGGCGTGGAGAAAATCGTCCCCATCCTTGCACCGTACAAGGTTGCCAGCAAAGAGGTCAAGCGGGAAAAAACCGTTATTTCGTTACAGCCAAGCGGCGCCAAAATCGGCTCGGACACGATCAGCGTTATTGCGGGGCCATGCAGTGTAGAGGACCGCGGCCGCCTGCTGGATACTGCCGAGGTGATAAAACAGGCCGGGGCTGTCGGACTGCGTGGCGGCGCCTTTAAGCCGCGATCCAGTCCTTACAGCTTTCAGGGGCTGGCGGAAAAAGGACTGGAATACCTTGCCGAGGCTCGCGAAAAAACCGGCCTAACTGTCGTAACCGAGGTAATGACTGTAAAACACGTCGATCTGATTTCCCGTTATGCCGATGTGATTCAGATTGGCGCGCGTAATATGCAAAATTTCATGCTGTTGCAGGCCGTTGGCGAACAGTCCAAACCTGTTTTGCTGAAACGTGGTATGAGCGCGACAATGGAAGAGTTTCTCCTGGCCGCCGAGTATATCATCAACGCCGGCAACCCTAACGTCATACTTTGCGAACGCGGTATCCGTACTTTCGAGGAATACTGCCGTAACACCCTGGCACTATCGCTGATCCCGGCGATTCAGCGGGTCAGTCATCTACCGATTATCGTCGATCCCAGTCACGGCACCGGTCATGTGTATCTGGTCGAGCCGATGTGTCTGGCCGCCGTTGCCGCCGGCGCCGAAGGATTGATCGTCGAGGTACACCCCGACCCCGAACACGCCTTCAGCGATCCGGGCCAACAGCTTTCACCCGAACAATTTCAGCAGACGATGACCAAAATCGCTCGTGTCGCCGCCGCCGTGGATAAAAAATTGTAACCGTTCACTGATATGATAAGCAACAGATTATCAAATCCTGATAGTTTTCATCCGCCGCCCGCTCCCCTGTTGCCCGTTGCTACAGCAGTCATCGCAGGTATCATCCTGGTTAGATTTGGTTTTGTCTCTCTTTTTGTCCTGGTTTCAGTCCTGTCCCTTTGCGTAATCATTTCAGGGGTACTCATTTTATATCGCGGACTGAC
>DAOWIP010000459.1 GCA_030640865.1 Sedimentisphaerales bacterium
GATTTTGACGTAGCTGGTATTCGGGTTGAGTGAGAATGTTACGGGTTGGCCGGGGATGGTGGCAGGAGTAAAATTAATATCGACGCAATTATCATTGAAATTCAAGGCGGAAACCTGTGCCCTGTACCAGTTGTTGACTTGAGAGTCGGGCCAGGCGGGATGATAACGGACATCGTCGAAAATAGTATCGTCAATAAGCAGGTCGCCTGATATATTGTTGATTTTTCGCTTCCGCAACTGCTGAAGTATCTGTTGAAAAACGGCGAAAATATCACCGCCACGGCGTTTGGCCAAGGCCGGATCGCCGATAAGAGGGTCGCCGGAAGCCAAAACAACCAGATTATGCTTCCATAGAGCAAAATGAGTCTTGTAGGTAAAGTCAGGGCCAAGCTGATCCAATGCGGCGGCAGAGATTATGAGCTTCATATTACTGGCCGGCTTGAGTGAGCGATCGGCATTAAAATCGAAAATTGTTTTACCAGAAGCTGTGTCGCGGAAATGAATGGAAAACTCAGCTTTTTTATTAGCTGGTTTATTGAGCAGTCGCCGAACACCGCTGGCCCCGGACGAGTCCGCCCGCAGGGACGTCGGCATCAGAAGGCAGCAGAGCAGCAGAAATAAGTTGATGATACGTCGGATCATTTTAGTGTCTCAAAACCTGATTTAGGTAGTACCTTTTACCGTAATTAAGCGGAAAAATCAAGGTTTGGCGTCAATTTCAGGAATTATTATCGGCAATTTTGTCATTATGACAAGTATTTTCAGTTGGGCCCTGAAAAAGAAGTTGACAAACAGGAATAGTGAGATACAATAATAATTTCGTATTATGGTGGGCTGGTTGTAAGTGCTTAAAAGCAGGAGAGTTACGAATAATGGGACGCAGACGGGACCGATTAAATAAACGTTTGGCGCGGGCAATTGTTACGCGGCGAGAAAATTCGATGACCAAGGCCAGAGAACGCACCCGCCGGGAGGAGCAGATTCAGGCGATTCTCAAGCAGGGTGAATTGCCTTATACGCCCGGAGTAATGAGTTGGCTGAGCGGGCAATTGGGCAAAAAGGCATCGCGGGTAACTTCAGAAGACGTGAAATCGCTGTTGGGTTAACGTACCGCAGCCGTCCCGGCTGCATCTTTAACTTTTGCTGGCGAGATGCCGGCGGTACGAAGTCCCCGGCACAGCCGGGTTAAGTTTATTTTTCTTCGGCTTTATCGACCGGGTCGGGCAGGGGGCCGAACAGTTTCTCCAGGGTATCCCACATTGGGTCATTGGTAATGCCGGCAGTGAGGGTGTGAGTAGAGCCGCTGTTCTTGTCGATGGCCAATATCTGGAGAGTGTGCTCAACCTTGCGAGGGACGATTGTCAGTGGTCCGGCCAGAGGGGATGTGACAAATGCCTCGATACGCGGAAATCTGATGGTAACGCCGGTATAGAGCGTGCCTGTAACCTCGATTTCAAAAACGGCGTCTTCTATAGTTTTCTGGTAATCACCGCGGAGTTCTTCGGTCAGGCTTTCAGCTTGTTCGTCCAGTTCGGAGGCCAAGTAGATCAGTTCCGTGGCCTTTTCCTTTTGTTCGGAGTTAAGGTATTTCTGGTTTTGCAGGAGAGGCTTGACGACCTGACGGACTTTTTCGGCCTTGCGGCGCAGAAGTTGGATTTCCGGCGCAAGTTTATCGCATTTAAGTCGGAGGTCCTCATCGATCCCCACTTCCACCACGGTTTTCACATCGGCCTCGGAGCCGAGTTGTTTGACCTTTACGCCCTTAAAGGCCAGCGTATGCCCACCGACCAGTGGCCCTTTTTCGATTGTAAGTGAACCTTTGCAAGCCAGGTCGCAGTTGACGATTTCCGCGTTTACCTTTATATCCTGACCGGCACGAACGTGGGCATTGGTAATATACTTGGCGTTAATATCCTGACCGGCGGTGATTTCCCCTTTTTCCTTACCGGCGACTCCGCCGAGGCTGTTAAGGTCTTTTCCGGCATGAATTTCGGCTGCTTCGATGATACCGTGCACAGTAATGGAAGATTTGCTGTGTACCTTGAACAGGTCGAGGACATTTTTTCGTATTTCGACCTCACCTCCGAAGTTGATATTGCCAACGGAAAAATCGACGTCGCCGGAAATTTCCAATTTATCTACAATCCAGATTTTTTCGGCGGTATATTCGAGTTTGCCGTTTATGACGGCAATGATAACATCGCCTTTCTGTTCGACGCCGGGGCCTGATTTTATCTGAGCTTCGCGTCCGAGCTTGTGTGCAATGGTCTTCCCGTAAATATCGGTACCATCCGCACCGTCAACAGGAGGGATCAGACGCAGAAGTTGCTGATCTTTTTTTACAGAAATGATGTTACTGTGATCATAATAACTTTGGGTCTGATTGTCGGACGCATCGGGTTCTTCGGGTGGCGCTTCATAGAGTTTTTCGATACGGCCGTCCTGATCGTGTTTGGGTGGTACACCTTGCGCAGCTATGGTAACTTCAGGGACTTTTTGTTGCGCGAGTTCAGCGGCGAACTTCGCGATATTTTTTTTACCTTGTTTGTCGATGCGGATTCCGAGGTCCGTGATTTCTTTCTCAATCTGCTCAGCGGAGACGTTTGAAGGAGGCACATCACCGTTGAGGGACAAGGTGGCCGTCAAATTATCCTTACTGACATTAATTCGAAACAACTTATTTGCGGTAATAGGCATAAGATTTTCCTCTTAATTAAGTTGCTTAACCCCAAAGGTTTGTCCCTTCGGTTTTACTCAGGACAACTTTATCCCCATTTTGCAAAAGTTTTGTTTATACGCACCGCGTATGGGAATTCCCGCGAGGGAAACCATAACATTTTGTCGTAAGATTACTTACCCGCGTACTAACGGGAAATTTCAATCGTGAGCACTATAAATCAAAGCGGATCAGGCTGTCTGCCCCGCTCTTTTGAGTGTTTCGTCGATTTTCCCCAAAAGGGCGTCCGGGGTGAAAGGTTTAACGACATAGTTGTTAACGCCGGCTTTAATGGCCTCAATGATGCGTGGCTTTTCCGCCTCAGTTGTTACCATAATAATTGGTGTGGTTTTGTCCGTTTCGCGGACCTTTTTGACCATAGTAAGGCCGTCCATATTGGGCATATTCCAATCGACCAACATTATGTCAACAGGGCCGTTTTCCTTTATGGCGTTTAGCCCCTCAACTCCGTCACCAGCCTCAACGGTTTCACTGTTCTCAAGGCTGGAAATCACCTTTTTCCAGATATTTCTCATTGTTCGAGAATCGTCCACAAGTAAAAACTTCATAACCAGAATCCTCCAGATCTAAGCAGGAACACAGGAAACCTGTTTGATATTAACTTCCACGGCGAAATCACCCACTTCCGAGGTGCAGGGAATGACGACGCAGGGTACGTCCCTCAAGCGTGCGATGGAGTGGCCGGTGCCGATAATAACACTTGGAATACCAATATGGGCTTCGAGGCCGAAATCTTTTTTGGCATTGCCGGCGATCATATTGGAAAGTTCGCCGATGGCGTCAGCGAAATCTTCGCTGTGTAAATCAAGTTTTTCTCCACAAAATGCCTCAACTATGTCTATGGCCGATTGCTCCCGAAAGCTGATAACCACTGATCCGACAACTTCGCCCGAAAAACCCACAATGCCGGAGACATCATAAGAAGGTTTAGGGTCGAATTTCTGTGCGGGTTTTCCGATTTTGGAATTTGCCTGCACCATAGTCTTAAGCACGTTTTGGGTTGAATTAACAAAGGCAGCAATTAGTTTTGGATTGACCTGTTTTTTTTCTTCGTCTGCCATCTTTGTTTCCTTTTTTAATATAATCCATAATATACCAGGCCGTATGAACCATGTCGGTACCTGGACTGCTGGGCCGGTTCATAATTAGTTTATGTTGCGGAAAGCGTGTAACTCCGGCGTGTCGCCGGGATACTACGTGAAGAACGTGATAAAACACGGCCGACACAGCCGTGGCACACTTTATCTCATCTTCCGCAACAGGAACTAATTACTTTGCCCAAGGTAAAAATCGGTTGTAAGGTGGTCTGACTTGAATGAAGAGAAAGATATTATCGGGCAAAAAACAGGTTAAAAGACCCAGTTCGTACAATTTTATGGTTTGTCCTGATAAAAACTGTAGTAATAGTGATTAGAAGTGGTATATAGTAAAATGACACGCAAGGGACGGATTCACAAACCTATGACAAGGAAAAAGGGCACTGATAAGGGAAACAGGTTGTTATAATAGTTATCGGGTCATTGTCAGTTTTCCCTGACTACCTCAATAAAGTTGATTGTCGGGAGCTGGTCAATAGTGGGATTTTCCGCTTTGGGAACTAACTCAAGAATAAGAACGTTTTTCACCGACACCGCATTAAATTCCCTGATGACGGCTCGGTCGGTTCTTTGTGCCGTCCGCATAATGTCAAAGTTGCTGAGCACCACATTACCCTGAAGCATAATATCGAAAACGCGCCGACCGGGACGGTCGTCCGGAAGGGCTATAAAGCCGAGACGAACCGTATATACGGCGGGTTTCTGTCCCGACTTTTCATCGATCAACGGCAGTTCACAACGCAACAGGCCCCGGCAACCTGAGGTAAAAAGCCAGGGCTTATCGGTGTCATCGATTTTGACCCCCTTGTAGTCCTTGCAAAAGAACTCCCCTTCCGAAGCAAGTTTCTCTTGAAGATCGAACCTGATACCATATTTCGGATTGACGTTATATACGGAATGGGTCTTGCGGATACGGGGATAGCCCAGCCAGAGAACCCCACGTTCGTCCCTCATGTCGCCGGGTGCGCCGAGATTGACGGCAAGATGTTTGACGGGTGTCATATCGCCGCCGCTGATAAATACGGACCAGTTGCCCATCGTCTTTTCGGGTTTGTTCACAAGTGCCACAGAGCAACGCAGCGGATACGAACACGTACAGCCGGAACTGGCTTCGGGCATAAGCATAAGTCCGTTGGCGGCTATTACATCGAGCCAGCAACCCACGCGAACGGCACCGAAAAGGTCAATGCCTTTATCCTCGTTCATTTCATAAATCGCACCACAGTAGGAGCGATAAAAAAGTGTGTCGGCGGAAGCGGATGTAATACCGCAGCTATGGCCCGGCCTTAAGAACTCCCAGGGAACCGGCTCATCTGTTACAGGATGACGGCGTGTAATGATTTCACCGGTACGCAGATTGCAGGCCCGTGGTTCGATGATAATTTTATCGCCGACTATTAATGGACGGCGAAGATAATTAAGCGGACGAGACCAGACAACCTGTCCGGTTTGGGCGTTGACTGCCGTGATACGACGCCAGGTAAGTTTGTTATTCAAAAAGAATTTCTGATCGTGGTTGCTGAAGTGGCCGAAGAACAGCAGCAGGCCGTCGGCATACGCCGAACCCATTTTGTTACCGCCGCAGCCGGTCAGATCAAGCGGTTTCTTCCAACGTATTTTCCCGGTGGCCACGTCGAGAGCAACGATGAGTCTGACATCAGTCTCATCTGGACCAAGCTTGGCATCAGTACCCTGTTTGTATATCCCCTGACTGACAAGCCGTTTTCTTTCCTCAAGGGCTGTGGCCCTCTGATCCGAGGTCGGCTCACTTTCGACGAAAAAGATCGTATCGCCGGCAACTGTTACGCTGATGTTGGGAATGCGTTTGCCACAATAAACCCAGAGCGGCTTTCCTGTATTAATATCAAGAGCGAATACCGCATCACCGGTCATAAGCAGAGAGTTCAGTGTGTTCTTCGGGTTAGTCTGACTTTTCCATGACGGGAAATCAGTGATTTTTTGCCAATATGTTCCAGCTCTTTGGTAGCCTCGACGAACGGCCAAAGAGACAGGGGACTTCTCGGTTTTATATTCGGCGGCATATTCCTGTTGCAAAGGCAAAGACTGTACGCCAAGAAGTATGTTACCGACGCAGGAGATATATCCCCAGCGACGATGACTGCCATCGGTTGTGGCGGGCATATTATATTTGCCGATGATTTGCCCCGTAACATTGTCGAGTCGGTAACACCTATCGTTGGCCGCGACATATAACGAATTTTCAGTGAGCGACAGGTTACCACCATCAACATCGACCCGCACGCGAACAGCGCCGGGCAGTTTGGTCTCCCACAAAAACGTGCCGTTATATGCGTCGTAGGCCATAACAAGCTCCTCACCCTGAATGAAAAGCCGTCCATTTATCGACAGGGGACTGTCTGTGCGGGCGTGGCGTTCCACCATCTTTTGCGGGCCTGGTTCGCCAAACCATAACACACCCAGCGGGCCTTTGACCAACGTATCGCCGGAACAAGCGCTGTTTTGTGGGTTGGCATAAAGCTGCGTCCAGCTACCGGCTCCTTCAAGTGCCGGACGGACGTACTTATCCCAAATCCTTCCGTACCGGCCGGGAGGCCCACAAGCGACAAGAACTCCCCCGCAGGGCCGAAGAACGCGGCTTACATACTCTCTCGATTTTCGAGAGCCGGACAAAATCGCTTTATCGGATACCACAAGATTCGCGAAATAGAGCGGCAGGTCGGCAATATCCCAGGATTCGACTACTACCCGCTTGCCTAATAGACCGGCAGCTTCCAGTTTGTGCCGAGCGGTTGCGAGTTTTCGCGTGTCTTTTTCGAGTCCGATGATTTTGAGCTCGCTGTTTCGGGCCAATTCGTAGGCGAGCCTGCCGACGTTGCAATCCGGTATGAGACAATAGCCTTTGTTTATACCGCTTTCTTTCAGGATTGTCCGGGCGGCGTCCCGGTATATTTTGGCATATTTATCGTTTGGGTAAGGATTAGTAATGAGATTGGTCTTGATTTCCGCAACCGCAGAAATCTTTTCGCCGCCGAAACAGTAGATCGGTCCTTTGTCGGTGCTGACAATGAGCCGTCCGTCGGAAGCAGCCAGGCCGACGGCATTGCCGGTAACGGTTTCCTGCCAGAGTTGTTTGCCGGTTTTCGCATCGATGCCGACGACAACTCCTTCGCCGCCGGCGTACAGGAGATCACCTGCCATAATCAATGAAGCGAATCCTTCCCCGGCATAACGCCATCGCAGGCATGATTTTTTCAATACACCTTCTTTCTTATTTATGACGGCAAGCCGACTGGTTATTTCATCAATCCGCAGGTTTATTTTCTCATCGCTTTCAACTAAATCCGCGCTATCCGTTCTCAGTTTGGTCAGTTCCTTTACAAGGGTTTTGCGTTTGTTAGCCAACTGGCCGGCCTTTTTCATAGCTTGGGCATATCCGGCCCGGTTGATGGCGTAGATTCCCTGCTGAGTCAGCACGTATGATGTGTTACGGGTAAGGACCATTTCAATTCCAGGGAACCATGCGAAGGCGTCTCCGCGGCGTTTGCCGGTTTTGGCGTCATAGGCGATTTTAGTCGGGTTTTCCTTCATACCCGCTCTCTCGGAGTACACGACGCCGGCGATGAGCCGATCATCATCCAGCAAGGCCCATGTACCGCCACGATGGCCGCCGGGTGAGGCATAGAAAAGAAACTTTCCTGTCCGTCGATCGAACCCGGCGGGCATGGCCCGTCCGGACGGGACGTAAAGTATGTTTTTCGAGGCGACGAGGTAACCGTGGGGCGATATCCCGCCAAACTCCAACTCGTACACCCTATCAGCAACAGTGTCGTTCTTCCAGATCACCGATCCGTCGGAAGACCGTAAGGCACAAACATATAATCCTTCGTAAGGAAAAACACCGGCGGCGAAATAGGCCACGCCGTCGTCCACCAGAATGCCTGTCCGGATCGGCCAAAGTGAGATCATCCGTCCGTTGCCAATGACTTTTTCGCTACTGTGCCCTGCTCGATATTTCCAGACAAGTGAGCCGTTTTGCGCGTTCAGACAATATGCGAACCCGTCGTCGGAACCGAAATATATTCGACCGTTATCGAATGTCGGAGCGAACCGGACCGGACCTTCCGCGAAAAATCGCCAGCATATTTTACCCAGGGCGGCATCGAGTGCATATACCTGATTGGTTACCGGACAGCCGAAATAAACCCGCCCGTCAGCAGCCGCCACACGCAGGGCGTTATCGACGTGCATCCGTGGCATTTCCTCGGCCGGCATTGGCCAGGCGGGCATCGGCCGATGCGTTGGTACATATTTCCACCTGAGAAAAAGTTCCGGCCCAACGGTTTCAGAGCCGGTCCCGCTACGGGCAATGTCAGAGCGATATGTAGGCCAGTTCTCGGCTTTACTCTCGCTGACGGCCGCCCAGACAAGCAGAAAACAGATAGAAACAGCAATACGAAAAGCCAACCCGCACCCCGCAAACCTGTTATTACTTATATGATATTGTTTCATTATTATTACTCGCTCTCTTCATATCATAGAATTTTTTGTGGTAAATGCTCACGGATTGAATTATAATTGATTCTGAATGTTCCGGCAATGGCATCATATAGATAAAAAAGCTCGATTATGATCAGCATAGATATTACAGGAGGTCTTGCAAAATGAAATGTTATCCTAAAATCGAATCGTGGGTACTGGTGCTGCTGGCTGTTTGCCTGTTGGCCGACACAGCGGGAGCAAACAGCGATGACGTGATAACACAAGCCAGGGAGATTCTCAATGCCACCGGCACACAAGGCGGAATCGTGGTCCATCTTGGTTGCGGTAACGGGAAACTGACGGCAGCCCTTCGTGTTAGTGATCGCTATACGATTCACGGACTCGAAGCAGACCCGGTTAGGGTTGCCAAAGCGAGAGACCATATTCAGGCGAAGGGCATTTACGGAGCCGTTTCTGTTGAGCGGCATTCGGGATCGACACTTCCATATACAGACAACTTAATCAACCTGGTTGTCGTACAGGATGCTGGTACAGTCGCTATGGATGAGATAATGCGAGTCCTGGCCCCCGGAGGCGCAGCCTTAGTTCAGCGTAACGATAAATGGGAAACGGTCGTTAAAGCACGGCCCGACAGTATTGACCATTGGACTCATTTTCTGCATGACGCAAGCAACAACGCGGTTGCCGACGATTCCGTCGTTGGTCCGCCGCGAAGTCTCCAGTGGGTTGCGCCGCCATTGTGGCTTCGAAGCCATGAAACACCATCGGGGATTCAGTCGCCCGTCTCGGCCGACGGTCGCTTGTTTTACATTTTGGACAATGGTCTTATCGGCATTACTGATGAACGGCTGCCCGATCGCTGGCTGCTCGTTTGCCGAGACGCTTTCAACGGCAGGTTGTTATGGAAAAAGTCGCTTGACTTCTGGGGCTGGCGCGAGTGGAATCTGAAGCGATACGAGGGAAAAGACTGGACAATGCTGCGTGATGCGCGGGTCGATATGCCTGCCGCAAACCAACGACGGATCGTCGCCGACGGCGATCGAGTCTATACAACACTCTCGTACCAGGCTCCTATGTCGATCCTGGACGCGGCCACGGGTAATGTCATCGCCACAGTTGAAGCAACAAATGGCACGAAAGAAATCCTGGTTAGCGATGGTATCGTCATTGCCTATACTCAGGAAACACCTGAAGACATCACTCGTCGCGGTGGAGCCGGGAAAACAGCTAAAGCAAAAGCGGCACTGGTCGCTGTCCACAGCCGGACGGGAAAGGTGCTCTGGCAGAAGCAGATCGGTCCCATCCGCCCTTTGGCATTGGCGATTGACAACGGACGGGTCATCCACCTGAGCGGGAAAAATCTGATCGCACTCAATTTGAAGGACGGCCGTGAGTTATGGATGGTTCAACCGAAGCAGACCATACCGAGGACGCTTCTTACCGTTGACGATGTTGTGGTTATGCAGGGCGGAAAGTTTGTTGCCGCTTATGACGCGACCAACGGCAAGCTGCTCTGGGAAAAAACCGTATCGCCGATCAGGGGAGGAGAAGGGGACGACCTGTTTGTAATCGATGGATTGGTTTGGCGAGGGATGCTTACTGTGGACGAGAGCGGGAAGCCGGTGCGTAAAAGCCCGAGTGTACTGGTTATCGGTTGGGACCTTCGTTCGGGCGAGGAGAAAAAACGGATACTCGTCAATAACCTGCGAAGTCCGGAACATCATCATCGCTGCTATCGCAACAAGGCAACCGTCCGGTATCTGATAAGTTCTTACGAGGGCGCTGAGTTCCTCGATTTTCAGGCGGATAACCATTCCCAGAACA
The DNA here is from genome assembly GCA_030640865.1 of Sedimentisphaerales bacterium. Lineage (GTDB taxonomy): Bacteria > Planctomycetota > Phycisphaerae > Sedimentisphaerales > SM23-30 > DAOVXR01. The sequence continues at coordinate 10,141 of DAOWIP010000459.1, forward strand.
ACTGGCTTCGTGGCGCATGCAGAAACGGAATGATGCCGTGCAACGGTATGTTGTATATCCCGGCGGATCAGTGTTTCTGTCAACCCGGGGCGAAGTTACTGGGATACGCAGCGGTAACAGCGGAGCCTGACATTGCCGTTAAGCCCGTAGCGGACGAAAAACGCCTTGAGAAGGGGCCGGCTTACGGAGCGGTCGCGGACACAGATTCCGACCCTGATAACGACTGGCCAACGTACCGCCGCGACGCGGCTCGTAGCGGCACGACACGCACACGTGTCCCATCCGATGTCGCGGTCAATTGGAAGGTTATGTTGAAGGGTGTATTGACAGCACCGGTGGCTGCCGGTGGTAAGGTGTATGTTGCCAGGCCGGATACGCACACACTATACGCATTGAATATGGCAAACGGCAAAACAGTATGGCGGTTCACAGCTAACGGACGCATTGATTCGCCTCCGACAATCTATCGAGGAATGGTGCTTGTCGGGTCTAAAGACGGATATGTATATTGCCTGCGGGC
>DAOWIP010000440.1 GCA_030640865.1 Sedimentisphaerales bacterium
CACATTGTGATACTTACTGCCCGTGAAATATTGCCATGCCGCCCCCATGCTTTCGGAAGGAACAATCCGCAAATCGACCTGAACCACATCGGGACAGATATTCGGGTCGGTGAATCGAACCGATGCCTTCGTCTCGCCGGCCAAAAGAACTTCTTGTACGCCGTCGATTTGTGTGAAGGTTTCGACAATCTGCCGGGCGAGCTCCTCGTCATCCGCCTCGGCCAGCAGATCGACATCACCTGTAGTCTCACGGCACCGACGCAGTGAACCGGCCAGTTCAATCCGTTTTAGTCCTGCGATCCGTTGCCGCAATTGGCCCACCACCGCCTCGGCTATCCCAACCGCATAGACCAACAGTATCCGCCCCTGATCCGATTCCAGAAACTTGATCCCGTGTGCAAGCGCTTCGGCCTTTTTCGCCCCGAACCCCGGCAGTTCTTCCAGCGACTGATCGTCGATCACACGCTGCAGATCGGCTATGCTTTCCACGTTCAGTTTCTTCCAGACCGCCGCCACTCCCTTCGGTCCGAACCCCGGAATCTTCAATAAATCCAGTAGTTTCGGCGGTATCTTTTCCAGAAGTTTCTCATGCGCCTGGATCGTGCCATGCAGCACAAACTCGTTAATCTTCTTGGCCGAGGATTCACCGATCCCCGGCAGGCTACGCAGTTCTTCCTGGGCCGCCAATTCCGACACATCCTGTGGGCAATCGTGAATTACCCGTGCCACTTTACGATATGTGTTAATCCGAAAATGGTCCTCGCCGAGAATCTCCATTATGTCAGCCATCTCGTTGAAAATGTCACCGATCTGCTGATTCCGCATATTTGATATTCCTTAGCCTTATTGAAATTATTCTTGCTCTGGAATTCCTTTCTTATATAATACATTTAGCAATTTAAATCAAGTAAGGGAGTCAAATCATGAAAACTCGTGATAAAATTACCCGTCGGAAATTCCTCGAAAGCACTTTTGTCGGCACGGCTGGTACTGTCCTCCTGCCACAACTGCTCACTGCAAAAGATGTTACAAAAGCCACCAAACGCACGGCCACCGACCTGGTCGCGCTTGGTAAGAGTAAAGCCAGGCTCTGCCGGCTGGGAATGGGTACCGGTACCCGGGGCGGTAAAATCCAGCGTGAGCTCGGCCGGGAAAAATTCATTAAGCTGATCCGTTACGGCATTGAACGTGGTGTTACCTACATCGACACCGCCGACAATTATAACGGCATGCACGAAATGGTCAAACCCGCTATCAAAGACATCGACCGTGAAAAAATCCAGATTCTGTGCAAAATCTGGCCCGGCCGGTATCAGGACCCATTAAAGGAAATCGATCGATTCCGCAGTGAGATTGGCACCGACTATTTCGACGTAATGCTGATGCATTGCGTCCGCACTTCTGATTGGGTTGAGCAGAACAAACGCCTGCGGGACCTGCTCGATACGGCCAAGGAAAAGAAAATCATCCGTGCTACAGGCGTCTCCATGCACGGTCTGCTGCCGCTCCGCGCCACCGCCGATACCGGCTGGGGCGATGTACGACTTGTCCGCGTCAACCACAACGGCCGCCACATGGACAATCTCAAAAACAAGTGGAAAGAACCCGGCGACGTCAGGGAAGTTGTCAAACACATCAAAAAAATGCACGCTGCCGGCAAGGGCATCATTGGTATGAAACTCATCGGCGAGGGCGATTTTAAGGACCCCGAACTCCGCCGTAAATCAATTGATTTCGTCATCGGCCTCGGCTACGTGGATGCCGTTACCATCGGCTTCAAATCACCCGCCGAAATCGACGAAGCCATCACCAACATCAACAACGCCCTGGCCAAACACCCACCCAAACCGGCGTCAACGTAAATGGTGGAAGGAATGGGGAACCAGCCCGGCTGTTCCTTTCCAGGCTGCAATATCATAAGGTTTAATCGTCAGGGTAACAATGCCGGAAGAAGGCACTTTCTGAATTTCCGAAACCAATCCCAATCGTTGCAGTTTCCCTTTGCCGGTAAATGCTATACTGATTTTCCGCGGATATTCCGATGTATTAACCAGATATGTCCAGCATTTTCCTTGAGAGACCAGACTTCGCAATACAACGCCGTCTTTATCATAAACTGTCTCGAAATGTTCTGCCGGTAGTGAAGTAAAAACCGCCGCGAAAGGCTGAAGCACATCTTCCATTCCCTGTGCCCCAAGATTAAAACCGCCATGGGCAACAAATAACACGTCGTACAAACCAATCGACTTGGCAATATGTTCCAGGGCATTCCGCCCCGCCCCTTTGGGAGGAGTAACATGCCAGGCCATCTCTCCACTTCGCCAGTCTTCCGGAAATCTCAACATCGGCTGGTTTGGCTTGTTCAGGTTTGCCTCAAAATAGCAATACTGGATCACCGACCCGTCGGTCTTTCCTATAAATGGTTTTTGCCAGTCCTTGCTGAAATTCAGATTAGACCGGTTAAATAGATGTTTCATCTTCGGCGAATCTTCCCGTGCACTCCGCAACAGACGCTGATACTCGGAAGCACGGGACATCCGTGATATAATAATGTTTTTATTGCGTGCCAGTGCTTCCAGGTCAATACCAATCTCATTTAAATAGGCATTTACATCATTCACCGTTTCCCCGACATACATAGTTGGTATTGGATACTTTACCATAACCTGCAATTTAGCGCCCGGCTTTTTGGCGGCCACAATCTCTGCCAACTCATAAAAAATTTCGGTCTGTTTTTCTTTCCGCCACTGAACCCATTGTTTCCAGTGTTCATTCTTCAGCCAGGTGTACCAGTTATGAAAATGTTCTTCCGGACTGGACGGCGGCAAAGGCAACGATATACCCGTTTCCCGTGAAAACAATTTTAATGTATAATCATCATAGCTTTGGTCAATAGTACCTAACCCATGAGAGGAATGTACGGTATTAAATAAGGCGATTCCCGGAACACTCGCCTCATCGCCTATCCTGTCCATTATTTCCGACACCAGATTTTTCATCGCCTCACGTACCCGTGGATGAAACGCGTTCACCTGTGGCGATTTGTGCCATTGTTTTTTGTCGATTATTTTCACTTCTCCGTCTGATGTTACCGCATTGACATAATCATTCACTTTTCCGGAACGAATATCTTCGGGGCTTTTCATCAATGACTTTACCGACGGCAGCGCCCAGTTGCGTATGCTCGGCCAAAATTCGATGCCTGCTTTGCTATAGGTTTGCGCCATCATCTTATCGTAATCCGCCGGATGCTTGCGATGATACCATACATCGGAAAATTCCGCCGAAGGCTGATACAACGAAGCCATATACCACACCACCGGGTAGATCAGCGTATTTTGACCGGTACGATGAAAATAAGCCACACTTCTGTCCAGGGACTTCTGAAACGTCTCTGGTGTTGCCGGATACATTGCCCCAAAACTGCTTGCCAGTATCGGGTCTTCCCAATAATTGCCAAGTTTCCTGCGATTGGGTAGTTTGGTCTCAGACGGCAATTGAGCGATACCTTCAGTCAAACCGAACTTCTTCAATTTCATCGAAGCAAAAGCGGCGGGAACACCCTTCTCCGAAGTCATAATGACTATGGCAAATTTCCTGCTCAACGGAACATGAAAATAAAACGACTGCGTAATCATTTTCCCACTGACCGGCCAGCAGCGTCCGGTCAGGTATCCGCTTCCCAGCACATTCACGGAATGGCCGTATTGGTCTTTTATATTAAGATATTCGGGAATCAGGAATACTTCAGCGCTTCTGACCTTATCGTCCGGTATGGTAAGCGTGAGCTTTATCAAATCTCCCACATTATCAGCTTCAAACAGATAAGCCACCCTGTCAAAACGCTTGTTCCCCACTTCACGGTATGTTCCTCCAGGCGTATCTACTATCCTGCTATCGCCAATCTCCGAATAAGGAGCTTCTTTGATAACATCGATTGCAGCCGGCAGTAATCTTTCTTTTTCAGCGCCTTGAATTAGCTGGAGATTCGACATACCTGTAATAATCAAGACAGCACATATCGCACGAAATGAAATAAACATATATCAGCTCCTCATTAAAATCTGTACAAAATCCGTAACCGTTCCAGACGCAGCCTTCGGCCGCAACC
>DAOWIP010000138.1 GCA_030640865.1 Sedimentisphaerales bacterium
AACAGACTGAAAAAAAACTGCGAATGTCTGAAAAATTACGCAATATATTGCTGGCCGTCCCTCGAACACACGTATTGGATCTGCCGGAAGATGTACGGGGCCAGAAACCCGGACAAGTAAAGAAGTCAGGTTTGGATTCATCATCAGGAATCTCCATCGGCCGCGGCTTTCGCGGCAAATGGAAAGACGGTTCGCTCATTGTTGATCGTGTGGGGCGATTGACATTTGATCCGCAGGGCGGGCGTTTCCAGTTTGTTTTTGAGGCGGACGCCGGCCTGGCGGAGCCGCCGATAATAATTCATCCAAACCTTCTTCTAAAGGAAATGGAAAACTCAACGGGTACGAACATCACATATCGAATAACCGGACAGGTCAGTAAGTACCGGGACAAATATTACATACTGATGCGCAAGGTTCTCATCAGACACGGCACAGGCAACCTGGGAAAATAGAAACATAAGGTCGGATTGTAACGAAAGTCCCGTAGGGACATAACCTTTAATTCTCCAGGAAAGTGTAGAATCAGATATCCCATCCCTTGCGAAAATGGCCGTGGATGACCGGCTCCACTTGGGGTGCGTTGGTTGCCTTCATGTTGGGTCCGTCCCACCGGAGTGTGATACCAGTTCGCAAGGCGACCACCCCGAGCAGGACAATCTCGGTCAGGCGGGCACCATTCTCGAAGTTCGAGCTGGCCGGTGGGCCACCTTTGCACGCGTCGATCCAATCACGATGATGACCCGAAGAGCGAGGAATTGTCGCTGGCGGTTTCGTATAGTCCCGCATCTTTTTCTCGGGGATGATCCGCGGAGACCCGCTCCACACACCCGACAGAATGGCCCCCTGATCACCAACCAGCAGTGATCCGCCGCTGCGCAGATTCCGACTGAGTTCCAGGCAATCGGGCCGCGGCGGCCGTATCCCACCATCGTACCAAAAGAGATCAACCGGCGGCTGATCGCCGCGTGCCGGGAACTTGTAGTGACACGTGGCGGCTATGGGAGTTGTCTCCTTGCTGAGTTTTGTTGAACTGGCCTCGACCAGGGTGGGGTGCTCCAAATTCAGGGCCCATACAGCGGTGTCCAGCGTGTGACATCCGAAATTGCCGAGCTTGCCGCCGCCGAAATCCCACCAGTCGTGCCAGAGCAGGGGCGTGTATGCGGGATGGTAAGGCCGCTCTCTGGCAGGCCCCAGCCAGAGATCCCAATTCAGACCCTCCGGCACTGGTGGTGTCTCCTTAGGACGTTCGGTGAACGTTGGAATACGATTTTCGCCGGCCCATGCGTACACCTGGCTTATCTTTCCGATGGCTCCGTCACGAACCCATTCCACGGCCCGCCGAATGTCGTCCGAGGAATGGCCCTGATTGCCTAATTGCGTGGCAACCTTGGCCTCATGCGCCGCTTGGGCGATCCTGCGAGCCTCGTACACAGAATACGTAAGAGGTTTCTCGCAATATACTCCCTTTCCCGCTCGGATTGCCGCCATGCTGGCCACAGCATGCACGTGGTTCGGTGTGGCCACTACGACGGCGTCGATATCTTTGTCGGATCTCTCCAGCATCAAGCGAAAGTCGATATACACCTTACAGCCGTGATATCCCTCGGATTCGGTTTGGCGATAGTGGTCCTTAATCGTCTTCATCGCGGGTTCGCGACCGCCATTGTGCCGGTAATAGAGATTGCTGTTGTCCCAAAACCGCGCCACATCACAAATTGCCGTGATCTTCACATCATTGTGTGTCAGTAGCTTCTTGATATTGACGATTCCCTGGCCCCCCGTACCAATGATCGCAACATGCAATTGGTTACTCGGTGATATGTGCCCGAGTCCGCCCAGGACGTGTCTCGGAACAATACTGGCTGCAGCCAGCGTCGTCGATTTAGCGATGAACTGCCGACGGCTAAGATTTCGTTCTTCACACATCACTCGAACTCCTTATTATAGTGCTCATGATCGGATTTTTCCGTTAGTGCGCGGGTAAGTAATCTTACGATAGTATGTTACGGTTTCGCTCGCGGGAATTCCCATACGCGGTGCGTATAAAAGCCGGTTGCGAGTTTTCTGACACAGCATTGAGCCATTCAATTATCCGGCACTGTGGGGATGATAGGTGCACTGATGGCAGGTAGTTTTGGCGGTGCCACCTCTGAATTGTCTAATAAATACCGAAACATCAGATAGTCGACCAGTTCATGATAGG
>DAOWIP010000232.1 GCA_030640865.1 Sedimentisphaerales bacterium
AGCCAGAGAGGTTACATATAACTTCGGCCAGAGAGGCCCAAAAATATTAACGTTCGACTAAAATGAAAAAAACAGTTGTGCGGATGGTTGGATTATACACAAACTACGAAAAACGCATGACAGTGCCATTAGTGCCGGACACCTTTAATTCTCTTTTAATTCTATCAATTCTAAATGCGAAAGGATACAAGCTATGAAATTACAAAAACAAATCTTGATTAACGCCATTTTGTTTCCATTTATAATCTTATTGACAATGTTATCGAGTCAGGTAAAGGCTGATGAGAAACAGTGGGTGGTCTTTCGCGACAACATACCACAAGAGGTTGAAAGAATTAATATCGTATTGGAATATGCTCAGTCAGGTTCCCTCTTCTACAATGCTTCTCAGAATAATATTAAAACAGAGAAAATTGAAGGTGGCCGGAAGAAAGATGAGTATAAACAACAATTCAATCTTGGTACGACTGTTGATGGAAATCAATATGTGGTGATGGTCAGGGATGCTACTGATATGAGTATTAGCAGCACCGGTTCGGATACCTTGTGTATGGCGAAGGTTCTTCGGGCAAGGAAAAACAAGAAGTATGAGGTTGTTAAAGAGGGTCTTTTATCTCTTCACAGAGAGTTGATGATACCACTGGAAGTATCTCCGGAACAAATCAGTGTTCCATTCAAAAAACCTGTTGCAGGGGTTTTAAGACTAAATATTCATCGCAATAATGGCCCTGTATATGAGGGGCGTTGTCGTACTACTTTGGATGGTACTCTTTCCGGTTCGACATCAGTAAAAAAAGCGTTTCTGAATGCTTCCATAACATGCAAGAGTTCTCTGAAACCGAAGGAGCGACTTCTGAATCTGTCGCTTAAGCCTTTCGATGATCAGATGGTTTCAGCTTCCTGCAGTGGAAAAATATCCGGCGAACTGATGCTTGGTTCAGCAAAGCTTGTCGTAGAGAAAATGACTTCGAATAGCTCTGAACTGGTTTTAGCTCTTTTGGGTGGGAACCTTGAACCAGTGAAAAAGCAGGATCACGCTCTGGTGATAGCCGGCAAACCTTTCCCCACCTTTGCTCGTGTGGAATTAGTCAAACGACAACTTTTAACATTGGATGATCTGAAGAAAAAAGCGAATGCCGACGGCTATGTAGTTTTAATATTTGGCGACTTTAAGAGGGCAATGCCAGGACATCATGGTGGACGCCTACCCATGCAAAATCTATCGTTGGGCGAAACGATGATTTCTGATATTCTTAAAAAAGACAGTAAAAAACCTATCGTCATTTGTTTTGTGTGTCAACAACTGTCACTCTCTGATTTGTATGAAAAATGGATAGGGTGTGAGCCTGAATTCTATGTACTCTCGGATTTCAGCAATCCCCTGAATATACAATTTGTCGGTATTGGTATGGACCAACATAGGTATCACCGCCCTGATAGAGGAGAAACGCTTCGGGGGAAATTAAGATTGAAAAACGAAAAGGTAATTACCGTTTTAATTGATGGGGATGGAAATGTTGTCTATCTGAACATGGATGCCGGCAATGCATTAGCAGATTCCCTTGTGCAGATAAACAATCTAATGAAAAAAGGCAAGACAAGGAAGAATACCGAAGACAAAAAAGAGAAAAAGGTTCAACTCCAATAAAGTTGATGCTTTTTTCGGATAAATTAAAGGGGTCAGACACGAATGAAAAAGAAACAAATATTGGCTTATAAAGAAGAAGCGGAAAAGCATCTCAAGGAGGAACTGCTGCCGTTCTGGCTGGATCGATGCAAGGACGATGAGAACGGCGGGTTTATTACACACTTCGACAAGGACGGCAACAACACCGGCGAGAACGAGAAATCGCTTATTGCCCAGGCGCGAACTTTGTATTCGATGGCGTCGGCCCATAGGGCCGGCTACGGCGATGGCCGCTGCGGGGAATATGCCAGGCACGGAGTCGATTTTCTGATCAATAAAATGTGGGACAATGAACATGGCGGGTTTTTCTGGACGGTGGACCGCAATGGAAACGTAGCCATCGACAAGAAAATTCTATATGGATTAAGTTTCGCAATCTATTCCCTTAGCGAATATACCCTGGCGACGAGCGATCCGGTGGGACTGGAATACGCGGAGAAGGTATTCGATTTGATACAGAAATATTGCGCAGACACCATGTACGGCGGATATTTCGAGATGTTTGAAAGAAACTGGGATCTGTGCGCCCCGGGCAGCCAGGGCGGAGACCGCAAAACACTGGACGTGCACATGCATTTGATGGAAGCCTTCACCACCCTTTATGAGTGCAGCGGCAAAAGTGTCCACCGCCGTAAGCTGCTGGAGGACATCGATATCTTATTCAAGAGAATAATACATCCCAAATACCGGACTGGCATACCTCAATTTACCCCGGATTGGAAGGTGGCCCCTCAGGTCAAGTTCGACATCGTGTGGGGCTGGGACCGTTTCCCCGAGGGCGGCCTGAAGACACACGCCGAGGATAACACATCGTACGGACATAACGTGGAGTTTTTCTGGCTGTTTTTACACGCTTTAGACATTATTGGGAGCGACCATAAGGCATATAAAAAAGACTTAAAGAAAATACTGAAACACGCCGTGAAAAACGGAATCGATAATAAATACGGCGGAGTTTACGTTGAGGGCGCCCACAGCGGTGAAGTGTATGACCGGGAAAAGGAGTTCTGGCAGCAGGCGGAGGTGATGATCGGTATGCTGGAGGCGTGTTTGAGGTACGGGCCTGAGAAATACTGGCCGGTTTACGAAAACGTGCACCGGTTTGTTTTCGACAAGATGATTCATCATGAGGTGGGCGAATGGTGGCCGCTGCTGACTCGGGAAGGAAAACCGATCTGGACACACATGAGCCATTCATGGAAGGTCAACTACCATACCGTACGGGCCGCGGTGCAATGTATCAAACGCCTGGAAAAACTATCGGAAGTCGTTAAATATACGCAACGCGTATAGAAATTCCCGCGAGCGAAACCATAACAGTTTGCCGTAGAGCTATTTACCCGCGTATTAACGGGAAATTTCAATCGTTAGCACTATAAAAGGACCGTGTCATGGAATACCAGGGTAAATATAACATTTTTAATCCGGGTCAAATCAAGACCTATCCTCTTCGTACGCGGACGAACAAAGTCAGGCTCGGAGATATTCTACAACCCTCTGATATCGGCGGCATAGACATAGAACTGCCGATGGAAACCATACGCATGATCGAAACGGTGGCGGAACAGATCGTTACCCGACGTGGGGACAACCAACCGGTGATATTCTTTACAGGGGCGCATTTGATAAAAAACGGGTTGGGACCGCTATTGGCGGACCTGGTGCGGCGGGAGATGGTGACATTAGTGGCCGGAAACGGAGCGACGGCGATCCATGATTTCGAACTGGCGCTAATCGGTGAAACCAGCGAATATGTGCCGCAGGCGCTCGAAAAGGGTCAGTTCGGCATGGCCTATGAATTCAGCTATATTAACGCCGCAGTAAAAACAGGTAATCTATATCGGCTGGGACTGGGGGAAGCGCTGGGGAAAATGATATGCGAAGAACCGTTTCGTCGGGAAGTTCTATCCAATGTCGAGCTGGACGATTCGCCCCAAATATTTCAACACCCG
>DAOWIP010000315.1 GCA_030640865.1 Sedimentisphaerales bacterium
ATCCGATTTTCAATGATTCCGGGCGTCAGTTAGTCAGGCTGTCGCTACAGGAATGTATTCAGCGCAGCCTGGCCCATAATCTTGATATACGAATCGGCGAATATGATCCGGCCATCCGGGAAACCGATATTACGTCCGCCGAGGCGGCCTTTGACGCGGTTCTATTCGCTTCGGCCCAATTCGACTTCACCGATCGGTCCAATATCGACTCCGGCTTTTATAACCAGACCGTCATTACCGACGAGGGCGAACGAGTTAAACGCATTCCCACCGACCCTTTTACCAATACTCATGACTACAATTATTTAACCGGCCTGCGTAAATTGCTGCCTACCGGGGCTACGATCCAGATAGCTCAGCAGTTGCGACGGCTGCGCGACCTGAACGACGAAGACGCGATTTATCGTAATCCTTTTTACGAGTTTGGTCTTCAGCTTCAGGTGAGGCAGCCGCTGTTACGGGATTTCGGAGTCGAGGTGAATCGAGCCGCCATTCTGGCCTCCCGGAATAGCTACCATATCAGTCAACAGCAATTTCAATTGCTGCTGATCAAAACCTGTGCGGAAGTGGAATCGAACTACTGGCGTCTGTTCGCTTCCCGCCAGTCGGTAAGAATCCTGCGGGAACTGGTCAATTCGGCTCAGCAAAGTCTGCAAAGAATCCGGCAGCGCGGCAAACACGATACTCAAAGCCTGACCATCGAACGCACACTCGCTGTTATCAAGCGGTCGCGCGCAAGTCTCGTGGCCGCCCAAAACGCCGTTGAGCAGCGGCAGGAACTCCTGCTGCAAAGTCTGAACGATCCGAATCTGCCATTGGATAAAATATGGGAAATCGTACCCGTAGATCAACCAATAATGACCGAATACAAAGTTGATTACCCGCAGGCGACACAGGCAGCTCTGCAGGGGCGACCGGAGATTATCGCGCAGCGTTACCGACTGGACACAGCAGGCATCGCCGAGGATGTGGCCGAGAATCAACGTATGCCGCGTCTGGATATGTTTTATCGGCAGGAGACTACCGGAGCCGGCGATCAGTATCATTCGTCCTGGGACCAGCAATGGTCAAACGAAACTGTCAACCACATGTTCGGGTTCAGTTTCGAATTCCCCATCGGCAACCGTGCTGCCGAGGCGGCGTACAGCAAAACACAGAAGCAGAAACAGCAGGAAAAACTCGCTCTGAAAAATATCAGCGAACAGGTATTGACCGACGTGAATAATTCGATGCACAATCTCAATAACAGTTATCTTGAAATCAGTGAACGTTTAGCCGCGGCCAAAGCCGAAAAAAACGTAACACTCAACCACCTGGCCTTTCAGGAATCCGGTCAGCGTAATACCATGTCCCCGGAATTCCTCAACCTCAAGCTTAATTCCGACGAACGTCTGGCCAACACCCGCATAACCGCAGTGCAGACCATTATCCAATACAACCTGGCAATTGTCGATATCTACCGAGCACAGGGGACTCTGCTGCGATATTACAATATTGACGTAACAGATATGCCGAATTAAAGAAAAGTTACGTTCCACTGGGATATAGTCGCTGCGGATGATGTTTGTAAGCATGTACAGCCAGGCCCGCCGCCCCAATGAAACCAGCGTGGCCGCCTAATTCGGCAAAGCAAATATCCATCGGTTCAGGCTTGAGCTTCCAAACCATTTCTTCATAAAAACTGCGGACACGGTTTAGCAGAGTATCACCGGCTTTAATCATCCCACCGGTCAGTACGACCATCTCCGGCTCAGTGATGTGGCGCATACTCACGCAAATCTGGGCCAGGGCCAGAGCCGTACCGTTCACAATTTCGTTCGCAAGCGGATCGCCCGCCAAGGCATGATCAAAGACGTCTTTACAGGCCAACGTGCCGTTTTGTCGGTGGGTGTCTTGCATTTTTGATTCCCGTCCATGTTCGAGTGCTTCGATGGCCCGCGCTACTGTAGCCGTGGCGGAGGCATACGCCTCCACGCAGCCCTTCTGGCCACAAGTACACTGACGGCCGTCGGTCTGGATAATCATGTGTCCCAGTTCGGCGGCGTTGTCGTCGCTGCCGTGGATAAGCTCACCACCGATGACGATACCACCGCCGATACCGGTGCCAAGAGTGAATAAAACCATATCATTCGCGTTTCGGCCCGCCCCCAGCCAGAACTCGCCCCAGCAGGCGGCATTGGCATCATTTTCCAATAAAGCCGGCAACTTCAACCTTCGGGACAACTCGGCCCGCAGGAAAAAATTATTGAATCCCGGTAAATTGCCCAGGTTGATAAGTTTGCCTTCTAACATCGACATCGGTCCCGGTGAACCGATCCCCAGTGCCTTTATTTTATCCGACGGCACGTGAGCTTGTTTGGCCAGATCACGGCAGGCCTCGGCCATACGTTCGACCAACGATTGCGGTCCCTCATGGGTCCTTGTTGGTTCGGTTACGTGAGCCATAATCGCTCCTTCCCCGTCCAACAGTCCCAGTTCCACGTTTGTGCCGCCCAGATCAACACCAAAAAAATATTCATTTGCCATATAGCTTGAACCTTTCAGATTTTTTTGTAACACTTTAGCTATCTGCGGCAATTTGGGAAATTGTGCAAGAGCACCTCTCTGAAATACAGAAAGGTGCCACCCAAGAGGTTTTAATCACAATCTGGAAGCCTGTGCTACATTTGGCTAAAATGTTGCTGTTTTTTTAAAACCATATTAACCGACCTGATAATATCGTCTGCCAGAGCGGTATCGTTCTCAAGTGTTACCCATACCCAGCCGCCTTCAAGGACACCAGCAGGATCGCTCCAAACCGATGAGCGACCCGCGGTACCGGAAAACACATTTTCGGTCCACACCGAACCGCTGATTGCCGGGGGAGGCATCGATAGTCTCTGTACCGTAACCCGGCAGTTAAAGCGATATTTATTCCCGCCGAGAGGTGTCAATCTAATACCGACCCGCCGTCGAATCGTCTGCAAACTCGATTCAGCGAGCGATGCCGCGTCCACCACATCGCGTTGCCAAAACTCGAACCATTCACTACTCACCATCGGAAACGTTTCAATGATACCCGAACGCAAATCCACCCGGTCCAGCCGAAAACCCCTGTTTTTCAATTCACTTTGACAAGATTGCCAAAGGACTCCCGCTTCCGCCTCGACAATAATAGTTTCCTTCGCGGATTCAACCGGCGTAGAGGCACACCCGTTAAATAACAGACCTCCAGAGATCAGCCCCGTTAGAAAAAAACACTTGAACCCGGATAAAAGGGCAAATTTTTTATGTGTACGCTTGTGCATAAAAAGAAATATACAGGTTCGGACAATCTTGTCAAGAGACCAGTAACGGCACCTTGTCTCTATATAACCGTGCGCAATTTTGCAACACAATATGTTATTTCGCCCTTTCAGGGCTTTTTATAGTTGTTTCGCAATCTGTCCGGGGGCTTACGCCCCCGGCTATGCGCTCTTTCGGCCCTTCGGGCCTAATAAAGAAA
>DAOWIP010000170.1 GCA_030640865.1 Sedimentisphaerales bacterium
AAACCGCGCAGACCGGCAACGAGATATCTAAAACCATTTTTGCCGCTCTCCAGGCGGACATGAACGAGTACGTGGAAGCTGTCATACGAACACTGAACTATGTCATTGCCGAGCAAAACAATGCCCGGCTGGACAGGATACTGCTTTCCGGCTCCGCTGGAATAATGAGCAATCTCGACCAATTCCTCAAAGAATATTTTGAACTGCCGGTAGTACATATTGCTCATCCTCTGCTTGATGAAATTACCCGTTATTTACCTTCGACCCGCCGTAATATCGGTTCCTGGACCACGGCCCTGGGATTGGCCCTTGCCGGGGAGGACGATTAGATGGTTGCTGTCAATCTGATTCCTGACAAATTGATATTAAGCCAACAACGCCGCAAGCGTATGCGTTATTGGTTCCTGGTAGTGGGACTTGTCTTCTGTACCATTTCCACATTGGGCATCCTGAAATACCACTCTTTATGTAACGCTGACAACTCCTCCCGCGGTATTACTCAGAAATCCCGGCAGCTTCAGGAAAAATTCAAGGAACTTAACCAGCAGAAACAGCAGCTCGATTTATGGCGGGATCGTTTTGCCGTGCTGACGGAGCTTGATCGTTATCATAACTTTGTGAACATTATTGGTTATCTTACCAGACACAGCCCTGAATTGATTTATCTTAAGCAGATGGAGATTACTCAGATTAGCTCGGAAACCGGTTCGGCTCAGGATCGGGCTCCGTTGGCAAAAGGCGCCAAAATGTTCCTGATCAATAAATCGCAGGTGTCGTCCGCCCCTGTCCTGAAAACCGACGCGCAGGATGGTTCATCCCAGGCCGACCGGTCGGCCTCATCCGGACGGATGGTAATGATGGTTAAGGGTATGGCTTTGGACTACGGTGCCGTGGCCGATTTTTTGAACGTCCTGCGTAATTCCGGCTTTTTCAGGTATGTTTATTTACAGCGATCAGGGCGAAACCTTGGTCTTACCCGAAATCCCGAGAAAAACTCACGGGATTCATTGGTTGTGGAATTTGAGATTGAATGTCCGCTTATGCCGGCTTTGTCCTCAGCGAGGATTGATTATGCTGATATGCAAGAACCCAAAAATCTTTGATGTTGATTTGTACGGTATCGCTGCCTTGTTGTTATTTGCCGGGCTGGGGTGGCTGTTCCTGTTTAAGCCTTTGGACCAGAGGATGGGCCAGGCTCGGCAGGATCAGCAGCGGATATTACAGGAAAGTGATTCGGTCCAGATACAGGTGAATCAACTGGAGAATGTCATTCGGGATCAAGAGAACCTTACGCAGCGGGCCCGGCAAAACGCCGGCCTACTCAACTGTAGTACCGATATTCCGGAAGTGATACGTTCTCTGGGAAGCCTGGCTGACCATTGTGGTTTGCGACTGGACGAAATCACGCCCAGTCCCACTGCCGGCGATGAGCGTTTTTATAAAACACCTATTGCTTTGCAGTTGTACGGCTCGTTCCCATGTTTGTACGATTTATTGGAAAAAATACCGGTTAAACTGCCGTTTGTTCGGATTGGTTCTCTATCTCTCGATCGCGGACAATCTGAACAGGGCTGCTGTGTTATCCATTTGAACCTCGACGCCTTCGCAGCGAGATAATAACAAAACTTTTACACTACTACGATAATAACGCAAATGACTACTTCACGTAAAATATATATTGCTGTTTTGGTTATGGTTCTGACGGTATTGGCGTGGGACAAAACTGTTAGACAACGTTCTGTAACCGATCCCCAGCCTGCCAATGCTCAATCTCGTATTCAGCCGCCCCAGTCCTCCGGTTCTCAAAACCCCGGTCTTCAGGTTCCCAGCCCCCAAACCATCATTGAGCCACCGGCTTCTGTGCTGGAAAACCCGGTGGAAACAAACTATGATTTTTTGCCTTTGCCTGCCGAACGACCGAAAACTATTCAAACACGCAATCTTTTTACAGCTTCCAGGCAGCTACTCAGTCTGCTCGGTAATAACAAGTACGGAAATAACACCGGCGGTCATCCTGAGAAGCAGCACATCCAGTTGCGACTTTCCAGCATTATAATTTCGTTTCGTCGGCCATGCGCCATGATCAACGATGAGATACTCTTTTTCGGCGACACTATCGGACCATACCGCCTGATCGAGATACGCGCCGGTTCGGTTGTCCTGCAAATCGATTCCGAACAAACAATTCTTCCCCTGGACCCATAACTTCAAGCTAATATGGCTGAACATTTATGTTTTTTTGATAGCGTTCATATAAAGTTGTCTTCCTTTCGGGCCGATGGTGATAACAAGTGAAGGCTGCATATTGATTGATTTCTAATGCAGAAAAACGAGAAATAATTTTATTGGAGGCCTAAAAAAATGAATCACAGAAACAGTAATCAAAAGGCATTCAGCCTGGTCGAATTGGTCATTGTCATTATTATCCTTGGTGTGATTGCCGCCAT
>DAOWIP010000393.1 GCA_030640865.1 Sedimentisphaerales bacterium
ATTATTTTTGGTTGTGGCCGAAGGCCGCCCCATGCCCTCTGTGGCTGATACAAATTCATATACAATTAAATTTGCCCGGAGATTTACGTCGGTATGGCTGATACTCGTGTAATCTTGTACCATAATTTGTATCTTATGCTTGACGCCGGCGTCCCGATATTGAAATCGCTTCGGACCGTCGGATCGGGCGTTAAGGGGAAAACGGCCGAGACCTTTGCCGCGATCTCGGATATTGTTGCCGACGGAAACAGCCTTGCCGAGGCAATGGCTCGGTTTCCCAACGTGTTCGACCCTTTGGATGTGTTGGTAGTGGAAGCCGGCGAGACATCCGGCAATCTGTCCGAAATCCTCAACGACTTATCTGACTGGTATAACTTTCGTAATCGTCTAAAGCGAATAATTCTTTCCGGGCTGGCCTTGCCGGTGGTGATCATTCACATCGCGGCCTTTCTGATACCTGTTCGCTTCCTGATTATGGGCCAAATGAGTTTGCCTGCATATCTTCGGTATGCGGCGGGAACCCTGGCGCTGTTCTATGTGCCTGCGGCAATCATTTGGGCTATCGTCAATCTGACCCCCAGGACCGGTCCGTTACGTCGCCTGCTTGATCGGTTGGTGATGCGAATCCCGCTTTTAAGGCGGGCAATATGCCGACTTGCCCTGAGCCGGTATTGCCGAACATTCCACATGTTGCTTAAGGCCGGAGTCCCCGCTGTGCAATGCGCCCAGAGGTCAGCCGAGGTAGCGGGTAATACTCATATAGCCGACCAACTCAAGGGTGCCGCCGAGAGCGCTCGGGCTGGGAATCTGTTCTCGGAAGGTTTTTCACAAAAACTGCCGCTGGATTTTCTGGACGTCTGGCGTATCGGCGAAGAAACCGGCGCCCTGGACGATGTTACTCAGCGTTTGGCCCGGTCCAACAGTGAAATCGCTCAGTTGTTATTCAGCGAACTGAGCCGATGGGTACCGCGGATCGTTTATTTCCTAATCGTTTTTTACCTTGCCATTCAGGTTGTGTCTGGCTTCAAAGCTGTAATGCCGGGGTAATAACAATTTCGCTTAGGCACTCTAACAAAACCTGTAACGCGGGCGTCTCGCCCGCACTTGTTAGGGCGATTCGCCATAACGAATTATAGTTTTGTTAAAGCCTCTTAGTCACGAGCAGTGTTATAGGACTTTTCTGCTCGGCCGATTGATTATTAAGTGGTAAGATAATAATATGGCAGGTTGTTGTGAACTTACTGATAATAAGTTACGATAAAAGTAATTGTAATTTGTGGCTGAAAAGTTAAGGTATAATTGCATTGGCATTGAGCGGAAAAAAAATCGTTATTCTGTTTCCCTGTATTGGCCGACGTGTAAGTCTGTTACGGTTGTTCAGGCAGGCATGTCGTCGGCTTGGCCGTGAGGCGGTGATTATCGGTACCGACACTACTGAAAACTCAGCCGCCCTGCAGTGTTGCGACCGTAAATACATCGTCAGGCCGGTCCACCACCGTGGCTATGGCCGTGAAGTAACCGAGATTATACGAAAAGAAAAGGTGGACCTGTTGGTGCCGACGGTCGATCTGGACCTGCCTATATGGGCACGCAGACGCGGCAAACTGGCACAGATGGGCTGTACTGCCCTGATCTCATCACCGCGAGTAGTGCGAATATGTCAGGATAAGCGTAAGACCTTTACCTTCCTGAAAGAACACGGATTCGAGACCCCTGATACCACAATCGCCGCACCGGCACTTAAACGAAAGCGACATCACTTCCCCTATTTTCTCAAGCCCTGGGACGGTCACGCCAGTCGCGGCAGTATGATTGTGCGTAATCTGGAGGAACTGAAATTTTACACTAAACGAATACCAAACTGCCTCGTACAGGAATTCATCGACGGACAGGAACACACCGTTGACGTGCTGGTCGATTTTGACGGAGCGGTACGGTGTGTGGTGCCGCGGTTGCGCATCGAGACACGCGGCGGCGAGGTCAATAAGGGCAAAACAGTCAAACACGAGGGAATGATCGAGCAATCGAAAAGATTGATCGAGTCACTTGGGGCCGGGCCGGGCGTTATTACTATCCAGTGCTTTCTGACAAAATCCAAAACAACCGACCGCGGACCGGCGGGGACGGAACAGATAATATTTATTGAGATCAATCCGCGTTTTGGCGGCGGCATACCGCTTTCGATAAAGGCCGGGGCGAATTTTCCATTGTGGATACTGCGACTCTCGCTGGGACAGAAACCCCGTATCCGCCGGACCGGCTGGCGCGACGACCTTACAATGTTGCGATATGATGAGGCCGTTTGGTTTGAAAAGTAGTTGAAAACCAACAAGTCTTGTGTTAAACTTCAGAGATAAATTTCTATAGGCACATAATACTCTCAGGGGCCGGCGAAGTCGGCATCATATTATATGTTAGCAGTTATTTTCGGTGATAAATATTCACTTCACGAGGTAATAAGGTACTATTGGCCGATATTGCCGGTGGCGTTTGTAGTGGCTTTGGTCGCCACGCCCATCTGTCGTAAGCTGGCTCTTCGCTGGGGGATTGTAGATGTCCCTGACAACGATGTCAAGACTCACGCGACGCCGACGGCGTACCTTGGCGGGTTCGGAATTCTGGCGGGGGTTCTGGCGGGATTGGCGGTCGGGTTCTGGATATTAATTAGTCGGGAATCACATATTGCTGCCGGCGTGGCAAGTCAGACGGGCGGCTATGATGCCCGCTTTCAGGACTGGCGGATACTGGCGGGAATCGGACTGGGGGCCGTCATCGCTTGTGTCGTGGGGGTACTGGACGACATTTATGATATTAAACCGTGGCAGAAACTGCTGGGCCAAACGGTGGCGGCTGCGATACTGCTGATTGTGGGAGTCTGTCCCAACCTGGTCCATCTGTTTGGTTTCATCCATATTGATCTGCCGGAAAAGGTGAATATTATTTTCGGGGCGCCTATCGTTTTATTTTTTATCCTGGGAGCTACCAACAGCCTGAATCTACTCGACGGACTGGACGGATTATGCGCAGGTGTTACGGCAATTATTATGGGGGCATTTTTATTGCTGGCATTGTCGCTGGCGACGTGGGATCATAGCCCGGTGGGCGACCCGGTCCGCCTGATAGTGTGCCTGGCATTGTTCGGCGGTACACTGGGATTTTTGCCTCTGAACCGCCACCCTGCACGGATATTCATGGGCGACGCCGGCAGTATGCTGCTGGGCTTCATCGCCGGGACTGTGATGATTTTGTTCACCGAAAGGATGGGCCGCTGGTCGGTGGGGGCGATAATTATTTTCGGCCTGCCTATCCTCGATACCGCGGTGGCTCTGATCCGACGATTTATCAATAAACGGCCGCTGTTCATCTCTGATCGTGGTCATATCTACGATCAATTTATGGATCGGGGACTGCCGCTGAAAAGGGCAGTCGGGCTTAGCTACATCCTGGCCACCGTATATGCGATAATCGGTCTGGCGGTGGCACAGATCAGGTTTCGTTATGCCCTGGCGGCATTTGTGCTGGTGGTCGCGATTTCCGGCTATATGGCCTGGCGCAAAGGCTTTCTTCGTATGCCGCCGCTTGACGAAAAAACAAGTGATTAGTTGCCGATAGTTTTCACTGGCAATCAATTCGGCAAAACCTATAATATTCTCTTTGTTATGTTGCCTTAACAGATGGATTTATGGGTTGCTGAGTGAACGAAAATAAAAACAATTCCAGTTTTGACAACAGAAGTACCCGTCGGGAGATTTACAGGCGGATGCTTTTTCTTGCCACTGTTTTTTCAATATTGCTGATATTGCCCCACGACGTCCGAGCCGAGGCCAAATCAATCGTGGCAGGCTCAACTGCGGAAGCGGTCCATATCGAGATTGCCGGAGAGTTCCGCAGTACCTCACAGCCGGACGGTACTGACATTATGACCTGTACCGGTGGTATTCGTGCCTATCAGAAATTACCAGACGAAAACGCCCTTCTGGAACTGCAAGCCGAGAACGCCGTCTTTTTTTACTCACAGAAAGAATTGCTCAAGCGATCTGACAAAAAATCAGAGCCGCAGGAAAAAACATCGTCGCCGGAAAAACCGCCAACGCCGGCGTCGGCGTCGGCCGTCATCGGGCGGTCTCCTCGCGGGCAATCACAGCGAGAGTACCCCCAGGCGGTCTATCTCGAAGGTGATGTTATCCTTCAGGTTGACCGGCATAAGTACGCCAGCGATACCAGGATTACCGCAGAGCGGCTTTATTACGATTTCACCAATAATACCGCCATTGTACTGGACGGCACGTTACGGTTGCGGATGCCGGAAAATAATATGCCGCTCTATGTTCGAGCCAAGCGGATTCGTCAACTATCTCAGGACCATTACAGGGCGGAATATGTCAAATTCAGCAACGACGAGTTTTACCAGCCTCATTTCTGGCTCGGAGTAAAAGAACTGGATATTGCCCTGATCAAGCCGCAAAAGCAAGCGGACAGTTCAACTAAGCCTGCAAGGCGTTATCGTTTTGATCTGAAAGATGTAACATTAAACCTGGAAGACCTGCCGATCTTCTGGTGGCCGAGAGGAATGGCTACTACCGGTAAAACGGAATCACCCATCCAGTCACTACACACAAGTGTCAGTTCAGAATATGGCATCAGCCTGGAGTCCCAATTGAACCCCGCCTGGCTGTTGGGACTGCCGGAGCCGGAGGGCGTCGATTCCGTCCTTCATCTCGATGAGTTCAGCAAACGCGGACCAGGCGCCGGACTTGATATGAGCTATAAAAGCGATAACTATTTCGGCTCTCTGCGGACATATCTGCTTAATGATAACGGTGAGGATCGGCTCGGTCGGCTCGACAGCCGTAAGGATGTACATATCGATCACTCAACGAGGGGCCGGGCCCGCTGGCAGCATCGCCAATTCCTGCCACAGAACTGGGAAGGAACGTTCGAGATCAGCCACCTCAGCGACCGGAACTTCCTGGAAAGCTGGCACGAACGCGAATTCGATACCGAAAAAGACCAAGAAACGCTTGTATATTTCAAACAGCAGCGGGATAACTGGGCCTTCGATTTTACCAACAAGTTTCATCTGAATGATTTCGATTATACTCTCACCGAGTTGCCGGGTACCGGCCTGCACGGAGTTGGTCAGGACCTTTTCAATACCCTTACCTACTATCACGACAGTTATGTCTCCCGGCTGGCCCAGCGGGCCGGGGATCGCAAAGTATGTGGGTTTGGTCAATATGAGGAACCCGGTATTCTGCCCGGCGGTATCGATCAGGACGATTTTGCCTTCGCACTCAGCCGACACGAACTGAACCTGCCCCTCCATTTCGGTTCCTTGCATCTGGTCCCCACAATAATTGGGACTTTTGTGCATGACGAGTCCCGTTTTGACGATTTTCTTGTCGATGATCCCCGTTATAGTCGGCCGCGCAATCGCGACAGCTTTGTTCATGGCGCCGCCGGCCTGCGAGCCGGAACTCATTTCTATCGTGTCGATGATAGTGTGCGATCCCGGCTGTGGAACCTGGACCGGCTTCGGCATGTTGTCTCACCGG
>DAOWIP010000489.1 GCA_030640865.1 Sedimentisphaerales bacterium
CTATCTAAACTGCGGCGGCAGCCCAACTAAAACGGAATGCCTTAAGGCTCGCAAACAAACAAACAAACATAAGTATTGGCAGATGTCGTTCGGCAAACGTTCGGCAGAAGAGTTGTACCAGATTGTGAAAGACCCCGAATGTATCCATAATCTGGCGGATAAGCCAAAATATGAATCCCTGAAGAATAAACTAAAAAAGCAACTGTTCGCGGAATTGAAAAAACAGGGCGACCCGCGGATGTTCGGTAAAGGTCATATTTTCGATGAATATATTTATGCCAACGAAGATACGCGGGGCTTTTACGAGAGATATATGCGGGGAGAAAAAATGCGTCCCGGCTGGGTTAATTCGTCCGATTTCGAAAAGGAACCGATACGGTAAATACAACCGTTGAAAGATTATTAAATGATACCCCTTGGGGTATTTTTCTGCGCTATCGATTCAGCTAAGTTATTCTCTCGTCGGAGACGGCCTGGCACTTTAGAAGAAAAACAGGAAACCATGCTTAAGCTCACTTATGCTTTGCATAAGCTACGCGTAAAGCATGCCACCCATTGAAACCATCCACATAGAATACTCGGTGGCTGCGGTCATAATTTGTTCAGTGGTATGTTTGTGGTTTTGATGCCGATCATGTAGCGGCCGATGATGTAACTGTGAGACTGAAAGAACGGTACGCGTAATATTTCACGGGGTTTTTCAAAGAGTTTTTTTCCACCAGAACAAAGGAGACCTCCGGTGATATAATCAGCCTCATTGACAATTAAACGTCGGCCTGCGCGGTGTCGGCTAAGAAGCAGTTCCAGACCCCGTAATCGCTGTTCGAGCCGCTGCCTTTTACGAAAAGACAGTTTTAATTCTCCCCGCTGCAAGGCATTAAATCTTTCCTTCGCCTGTTGCTGATCCCGCTCCAAAAGTGCCATAACCCGTTGATATTTCCGTGGGTCGCGCACCGGTGTGGAGACGCCCTCGATGTAAATGTCATAGCTCCGGCCGTTAAATGACATAGAGTTTTTCTTTCGTCCGTCAGGGAAGTTTTCATACCGGTTGGTCATCTTTTCCCATTCGTACTCGACGAGTTTCAGTCCGGGAAAGACAGAAATCAGCCAGCCCGGGCCGCCTGGGCCGTAGAGCAGTCCATCAGTGAGAACTGTCGTGCCCGTTCCGGCGAAGCCGCAGGGTTGTTCGGCCGACGAAACGGCAGTGTTTATTTTCACAGCCGGTGAAACAAGACGGTCCAAAAAACAGCGAAGATTACAACTCAACTCATAGTCTTCGCTGATTGTTCCGTTCACCACCAATCCGGGAAACTCGCTTTCGACTATCGGCCGAAGTGCCTCGCTTGTGGCGAGAGAACGGCTGGTACGATGGTGCCGGATTGTTCCGTTCGGGTCGCTGAAATCGCAGTTCATTTCACCCGATATTACACCACCATTCAAAGCAGCGAGGTAATCGGCGCAGGCTCGGCCCTGATACAGTTGATAACGACAGCGGAGTTCCTCAGGTTGCAAACGACTCTGCCCATGCGGGTCGGTATAGCCGCATTTATCGATGCGGGCTGAACCGTTCAATTCGCACCGGGTAAGAAAATCAAGGACGCGGTCAACCGTCTCAACGGAAATTGGTAGTTGATTCACACTATCGGCCTGCCGTGAGATTTGTCGAGGCATACTCAACAAGGCCGTCAACTCGTCCGCGTCGATCCGCGGGGCCAGGATGTCAATACGCCCCTTCAGAGCAGGCGGCATATCAACGGTGATGGGCCGATCGGGTCCGGCAGCTCCTGGTAATATCGGGCCTTCGAGTTCGGCGATCAGGGTCATCCGGCTTCGGCCGGCGTGTACGATTATCGCGGGCGCAGAGAAACCGGCATCGCTGATGGTAATGTCCCGCAGAGAAAGCTCCACAGGAGTGTCAAGCCACCGGGCCTGTATGGAACCCGTGGTTTGCGCTTGCCGCAGTCGCCAGTCAAAGGAAGGGGAAAATGTCAACAGGCCCTGCGCCGAAGTATGTAACCGCCCCTTAATTGTTTGTAAAAATAACGCCAATGGGTGTTTCTCATCCGTGTCGCTCCGGTTGGTATGGTTATTATAGTTGGTATGATTGCTGTCCGTAAACCGGGCAGGGGCAGCAGGTTTTATTTCGAGCCACGGAGTTAATTGTTCGATGTCATTCGCGTCAATTGTAACGGCAAAGGCCGCCCTTTCGGCGGGCTGTTTAGTTTTACCCTGACAGAAGGCTATGAAATTCGCGTTTTCCAAAACTGTGTTACAGTCGATTACAGTACCGGGCAGTTCAAATTGGAGGCGGCGAACCTGGAGTTTGGAGCTATTGTTTTTGCTTGTCAGGTCGAAATCTGTTTTTAATATGTCGCCTATTGGCTTGGTCAGTTTAAATTGGGTAGCCTGTTCATTTTCATCGGTCAGATCGACATGTCCGCCGGTCCCGGTCAGGTCGATATTTCCTTTACAGGTAAATAATTCCCGACTGCGATCCCAGTTCAGCCGCGATGCCACAGTTGTTTGTCCCGATAAACCCAGCTTCTCATACCACAGTTCGGCGAGGGGTGATTCCCTCATCCATTGATCGTTATGATTGAGCCGGGTCCGTATATCCAATTCGGCGATGGCAAAACTCTGTCCGAGGTTTGACAAGGATAGCGAGGGATTGTTCGGCTTCCAATTCAACCGGCCTGCGATTTTGCCTTCCGAACCGGCCATACGCCAATCCAGACCGGCAATTTCAAGGGCGATTTGACCTGTCTGCGTAGCGGTTCCGGGCGAAAGTGGGCTGATGATATCGAACTGCTGATTTAACGAGGCCCGGCCCTGTACTCGCAGTGGTATGTCCTTTCGCTTAAGGATAATGAGGTCATCCGTAATGAGGCCATCATCCGGAGTGGAATTTTCTTTCCGTGTTCCAGGTGATTTCAGCGCAAACCCGACAGGGGAGGCCTCCAACGAGAATTCAATGTCCCAACTTTGCCCCCAGTTTGGTTGATCTGATACTTCCGGGTTATTTTTATTTATCACTGTCAGGTTTA
>DAOWIP010000165.1 GCA_030640865.1 Sedimentisphaerales bacterium
AGAAATATCCCCGCCGATAATATTAGAGCCCAAACACGTTTATATGGAGAAACCATCGCTGTCACCCTTATATTTGGAGGAACCGTTTTTACCCGGCCGGTAAGCCCTTCCACCACCCGCTTGGGAATGGATAAGACCACCAGAAACAAAATACCTGGAAAAATAATAAAGAATAAGGCAACCAGAGTCTCCTCATTACGAAAATTTATACAACCCAGGCAAATCGACGAGGTAATTATGGTTTGCAGACAAGCCAGCAGCAACAGTGGCTTAATCAGGTAACTGTACCAGCCTGTAAAATATTTTCGCACACTCCTGATCAGGCAAAACAGTGCGAAGACCAGGCTGCCGACGCCGAAAGAAATCACCCTAGCGAAGTTATCGGCAAGCATACGTTCCATCCCTGCCCAGATCAGAAACATCAACCCCATTGTCAGCAAAATCAAGAAACCGATTAGCCAGAATATCCGAACGAACAGCGGCACTTTTTGTAGAGTCCCTGTGCCTGATGTCGTACGCTTGTTGTGTTCGCCAAAGGTTCTATGTAGATGTCCCCAACCTGCCGCGTGTTGAGGCGGCGGTACCTCAGCCGGACGATTATGAAGACCGTCTGTCGTTTCTTGTGAGTGTTTTCGTCTCTTAAAACCATCTCGTGCTGCTTTTGGTACAAATGGACAAGCTATCTGTACCACGAGCACTGTGCCCGCCAATACACCGATTACCAGAACAGAATGACCGTGGAACATCTGCGCCGCCACAAATCCCAGACAGCATAACCAGATCACCCGACCCAGCACCACTCGTTCTTTGCGCAGGGAAGAAGTTATTTTCCACCAATTTATGAATCCCATTACCGCCAACGCAAGAAAGGTTCCCTTTGCAAGGTGTTCTATCTCTCTTGGAGCTTCACTCCAAATAATCATTGAAAGAAGCGCCGCCACAATTATTCCGGCAGCCACAGCCATAATATTACGCAGAGAGGACTTCTCCAAATTTCTCAGCAGTCGCCAGCGAACTAATAAAATGCCGGCAGCCGCACCCCAGATCATTGTAAAACTCAATCCACTAAAACCCAGCCATTCATCAGATTTCCTCCCGCTTATCAGCCCTACACCCAGCGAAACTACCATCGTAGTAATCAGGGCCAGGATTCTGCGTTGGCGTCTTGTGATGGGATCGGCCGCGGCGGCCAACTCGACGGCGGCGTCCGATGCGTATCGACCATGATGACGAGGGCGGGTAAATCGGTCCCTGACCTTCTCGGTCCACCGATCACCGACCGAGCCAATCTGACGGCCTATCTTTTCCCAGGAATCATCTGCTTTTGCTTTTTGTTGTGCGGTTTCCGGCGAAGCTCCCTTCACCTTTTTAGCCACCTGGTCGGCATAAACCGACAGGCTGTCCGGTGAAAATTGAGAAATACTGTTGCGAACATGTTCCGCCCCGAAGACGTCTTCGACCATCTCCTGTACGTTCCGATAGCGTTCTTTCGGGTCTTTTGTCAGGGCCTTTGTGATTGCCCTCTTAAACGGCTCGCTGATATTTCGCAGATCAGGCTCGGCGGTCATGTGCTTCATCAGCACTTCCGCCGGGCTTGAACCGAAAAACGGCACCTGACCGGTAAGCATTTCGTAAAGTAGTATTCCCAGTGCGTATATATCGACACTGCGATCATAGCAGCCGGCCCCGATTTCCGGAGCCATATAATTGACCGTACCTACAGTTATGGTCTGCTGGCTGTGTCGGCCCGTGTTGATTAATTTGCTTAGTCCGTAGTCGCCGATCTTGACATAGCCGTTTTCATAAAAAATATTACCCGGCTTGAGATCGCGGTGTACTATCCCGCACTCGTGCAGATAGGAAAGCCCCTTGGCGATCTCGCGTAAAAAGAAGGCTGTTTTTTGTTCGCCCATCCCGCTCGGCGCATCGTTCAGCATATCTCGAAGCGATGGGCCTGAAACATATTCCATTATTACGAACGGCTTTTCTTCCGCGTTATATTTCACATCGAAAATCGTTACAAGGTGCGGACTTTTCAGATTCATACATTGGCTGATCCCCCGCAGTTCGGTCTGTTCATAGTTCTGAATGACCTTCAGCGCCACCTGCCTGCCACTGTCGCTGACGGCATAATACACCTCACCGAACCCGCCTCGACCGGCGGCCCGTTGTATTATGTAGCCCTCTAACGGCTTATC
>DAOWIP010000047.1 GCA_030640865.1 Sedimentisphaerales bacterium
GCCTTATAGTCCTTTCAGATATTCATCGTATTCACTGGCGTCCATCAGGTCTTCCGTATTGTTCTCATCGGCAACACGCAACTTGCAGTACCACCCCGCCTCATAACAGTCCGTGTTCAAAAGCTCCGGCTGTGTTTCCAGTTCCGTATTAACATCGGATATCTCGCCGACCAGCGGGGAATATATATCACTGGCGGCCTTAGAGCTTTCGATCGAGCCTATCTCGTCATGGACCTTTACCTTCTGTCCCACAGTGGGTAGTTCTATAAAAGTAATTTCTCCAAGCTGTTCCTGAGCGTAATCCGTAATGCCCATGACTGCTGTTTCGCCGTCAATACTGACCCATTCATGCTCCTCAGTATATAACAATCCTTCCTTAATCATAAACTATCTCCATTAGAACAAAACTTTACAAAATTAAAATTCCAACATATTAACTATTTCATAACAAAATCGAGCATAGGTTTCATTGCAATCCAGGCATCGGCCATAATATCAAGAGCCTTGGCGGACTGCATAGCCTTTTCGGAATAAGGAAAACGTACCTCAATTCCTAATTGAATGTTGGTTCGTTTATGTGTCAGGATACTGTATATAGCCTCTAACCACATCGGCTGATGTTTCAGGCCGGTTTTTTCATCATTCACCAGCGTCCGAAGATCCACTTCGAGACGACCATTTTTAACGTGAGATTTTTGTCCTTTATATTGCCGCTGTAAAATATAAATTATGGGCCTTGTCCCAGGCGATTGCTTTATACATCCCTGAAGATTCTTTTCTATTTTGCTCAGCAGACTGCCGAATTCGTCTGTACCAATTTTTTTTAGACATCTCTTGACCCAACCTTTGAACGCGTTGGGAACCGTTATGGCAACTCCGGCTTCCTTTGAACTCATAAAAATGGTTGCATGCGGATATGCCGTAAATGCTTTACCCTCAGCCTTTTTTAATGGAATGAAATCCCAAATTTTTTCATCTTTGCCAATCCCTTTCCTACCTTGTCCTTCTGGGTCGAGTCCCAGTTCTCTGACCAGATGTTTGTTCTTTCTGAACTCCTGGCCCATCAGTCTAATCAAACGTTTACCTTCACGATAAGTATAAGGATGTTCTTCGTCAAAATGAAATCCGCTGAACATGGTTAATGTACCTCGAATATTGTAATCATGGTCAATCATATTTGCCTCAAAAACCTGCATATATTCAACCAACCGTCCGGCCCAATCGGACATTTTTGAACGATGGACAAACCACTGATACACCGCTTTCCACGAAACATAGTGCACACCATCGGGCAATATCTGCGACTTTGAGGGATGATCTACCGCGATCAGGACAACATGGGCGTTTTCATAACCGTAACAAGCGGCAGTTTGACGATGTCGCCGCAATTGTCCGATTCTTATCTTGTCTTGAACTTTTGACTCAATCACCAATGCCCAGCCTTCATCGTCAAAGAAACACGCGTCCGGTATGCTACCTTTGCCTTCTTTTTCAACTTTAGCTTCCTGACCGGGTGGTTGTTGCTGACCGATGTGAATGTTCTTGAGTGGAGGGATATTTTCGCCCTTGAGCCAACGCAGAAAAGGGGGTATCAACTTTTTGTCATTTGCCAGTGTGCAAATCAAGGCGTGCGTTAGCCTGTTTTCCTGCTGATCGTATTGGTCGAATATGTTTCGCATTCTTTATATCTTACCAGAATATTAAGTCGCGCTGTAGTATCAATCAGCAGTAATTAAAACTTCTCCATTCTCTCAACAATCGTACCAACAATATCAGCGTCTAAAATCTCGCCTTTTTTGACTGTTTCTTTTCGTCCCTGCTGAATGTGCCGGGCGTTGCGGGCGGTGTAATAAATACCAATCGAATCGTTTGTTTTTACCTTATTCCTTGCCAGCCAGGTTAGTGCGATTTGCTTTTTACCAGCCTTAGCGCAGCTTAAGACCCATCCTGCGCAATCTCCGCCGTTAGTCAGAACCGCGTCGCCGGGCCGTACCGGACGAACACCACGCTCGCCGGGCAGTTCCAGCCGCTGAACGGCCATCTTGTACGTAGTGCTCTCGTGCCTCATCCTGTCCCGGCCGATGAAAAAATCCTTGTCCAGCTTGACCGCCCAGCCGTAGCCGGCCGCGAACGGCGAAATATTATACTCCCCCGCCAACTCATGGCCATATAACGGCAGGCCTGCCTCGATACGCAGGCTGTCCCGCGCACCCAGTCCGCAGGGCTTCAGGCCCAATGGTCCGCCTTTCTCAAGCAGCAAACCCCAGAGCCGTGGCGTCTGATCAGGGTGGACGAATAATTCGTAACCCACTTTAGCGCCGGTATAACCCGTTCTCGAAATGATAAGGTCTATGCCCTGGACATTTGTCTCGATAAATCTAAATGGTTCGAGTTGTTTAATCTTCTGTTTAACGGTTTCGTCGGCAAGCGACAAAAGAATCGCCTCTGAAGCCGGCCCCTGCATAGCAAGGTCAACACGGCAATCTGATGTTTGTTTCGGATCTCGCAGATCGCGGATATCGGGGGCCGGGGTAAAATTGTGCTGCCGCAGTATCGCCGGGACCTCGGTCAGCCAGGCGGCGATCTTGTCGTTATTGGCGGCGTTGACCACCAGCATAAAATCATCATCGCCCCTGCGATAGACGATGATGTCGTCCAGCACCTCACCTGCCTCGTTCAATATATACGAATACTGAGCCGATCCGACCGCCAACTGACTGGCCCGATTAGTGGTAATCAAATCAATAAACTCGGCTGCGTCCGCGCCCGCCACCCGCCATGTACCCATGTGAGTACAATCGAACAGCCCCGCCGCGGACCGTACCGCCTGATGCTCATCGCTGATCGACGAATACCACAGCGGCATTAAATAACCGGCGAAGGCCGCCAGACGTGATTTATCCGTTAATTCCAGATGTTTTTCGTAAAGAACACTCTTTTTTATCTTGGGCATCTTATCTCCTATCGACACCATCTTATAATCTCTTTTTATAGTTGCCCGGCCGGTGGCAGCGTCTGATGTACATCATCAGGCGATGGTATTAGTCTCGTAGCGGTTTTCTTAATCTGTGCAATCCGCGAAATCCGTGGTTAAATTTCTATATTCTCTTTTCTTCTTCGCTTTCTTTGTTACCTTCTGTTAAATCTCTTCTGAATTCTGAATTCTTCTTTAATGCTTCTTTTGATGCTCCGTAGCCTTCTGGAGAATCTGTTTTTCCTTACGCGAGAGGCTCTGAAGTCCCTGCTGATGAACCTTGGCCAGGATACGGTCCACCTCGAACTGTGTCTTTTCCACCTGCTCCAATTTTCGTTGATAAGCGCCTGTTTGATGCTTCCGCCATAACGAAGTCAAATGACCCCGGCCCATTACCCATACAAATCCCGTCGCCATGCCGCCCAGATGGCACAAGTTGCCCCCGGCATTTGAGCCGAACGCATTATAATCTCTCAGTACGCTGAAAAAATAGATCAGGGCCAAAGCAGCCGCTATCACCCGGATATTTACCGGCACAATAAAAAACAACAACACCTTAATATGGGGAAAGAGTATCGCACAGGCCATCAGCAGTGCCAGTATCCCGCCGGAAGCGCCCACCAGATATGAAACACCAAAAACGCCAAAGGTATTGGCAACAACAAATAATCCTCCTCCTACCGCTCCGCTGATAAGATAAAAATAAAGGAATTTTTTCGAGCCAAAGCTTCGCTCCAGAATAGTCCCCAGAAAATACAAGCCCAACATATTGAACACAAGGTGACTCGTGCCGCCGTGCAGGAACTGAAACGTTACCAGTCGCCAAACCTGCAAAGCCTCCATATAGGTTCTCCCGCTGGCAGCGAACCATCCCTCCAAACCGCCCGGCCGTACCGACTGAAGAAAAAATACCGCGATATTGATAATCAGCAGATATTTCACCATAGGTGTTATTCTTGGGAGAAATATCCCCATACCACCCTGCGGCATTCCGCCGCCGCCGAAGCCACCACCAGAGCCAAAGCCCTGTGGTTTATGATAATAATTTCGATCCTGAAATCCCACGTTAAAAGTTCTCCTGTTCACCAGTCATTTTTGCACAATGTTACTGGTTTTCACGGCAAAATCAAGTACTGTCTCAAAATACGCCGGAGCAGGGGGAAACCAGCGGCCGGGTGGCACCTTTCTGTATTCCAGAGAGGTGCTCCTGTAAATCCTCGACATGAAACCCAGCGTGTACGTTTTTTCGTTGTAATAACAGCCTATCTGTCATATACTCCATAGGTTATGGATATGAATAAAAAACGCGTCGCTATTTTAGGCTCGACCGGTTCTATCGGCCGCAACAGTCTAACGGTAATTGATTCGCTCGGTAAGGATTACGAGGTTATTTCCGTCAGCGGGCATTCCAATTGGCGGCTTCTCGCCGATCAAGTGCGTAAATACCACCCTAAAAAAGTCGTCTTGACCGACACAACCCACCTTGCGGAGCTGAAAGAGGCGCTGGAGGGAACAGAGAGAACGGTTGATACCGAGATACTGGGCGGGCCGGAAGGGCTGGTTGAGTTGGCGGTCGATCCCGACTGTGATATTGTAATCACGGCCGTGGTCGGTGCGGCCGGGCTGCCGGCTGCCCTCGCGGCCACCAAAGCAGGTAAAACTGTCGCTATCGCCAACAAGGAATCGCTTGTCGTTGCCGGATCATTGCTGATACCAATGGCCGAGCAGTATGGAGCCACCATTTTACCGATTGAC
>DAOWIP010000520.1 GCA_030640865.1 Sedimentisphaerales bacterium
AAACCAGCACATTATCGGGCATTACACGTGCTCGCCGAGCCACCTCGCGGCAAATCGTCCGGACGTCGCGCTGCCCACGTTTGCCCGTGCAGGTATTGGCATTGCCCGCGTTCACATAAACCGCCTGCGCCCGGCCGGAACGTACATTCTCCCGGCTGGCCACCACGGCCGGGGCAACAACCTTGTTGGTTGTGAACATTGCCGCCGTCGGACATAGTCGATCAGCTACGATCAGTCCAAGATCGAGATTGCCACTGGCCTTAATGCCGGTCTTTACCGCGGCGACCCGAAATCCCTTTGGCGCTGTAATAGTTTGATTTGGCATAATCTTACAACAGTCCCATTGTCTCCGGTAAGTTGCAGATGATATTCATGTTCTGGACGGCCTGGCCGGCGGCGCCCTTAATGAGATTGTCAATAACTGAAAATATTACGATCTTGCCGCGAGCCGGAGCGGCAAAAATATCACAATAATTCGTATAAGCAACATTCTTGGTTGTTGGCGGCTTTTCCAATACCCGTACAAACGGTTCGTCAGCATAGAAATCATTAAAAAGACTACTGATTTTTTCGCCCGTCAGGTCAACCAACGGCCGGCAATATATCGTTTCAGCTATGCCGCGGTCGTAACTCGCCACGTGTGGCTGAAAGAGCACTTTGCCTGTCTGTCCGGAAACGTCGCTTAAAATCTGTTCGATCTCCGGCTGATGCCGATGCGTTCCCACGGCATAACCAAACAGGTTCTCGTTCATTTCTGGGTAATGAAAGGCCTGCGAAGCCTTACGCCCCACACCTGTAACACCTGAAACCGCGTTGACAACAATGTCGTCCGGGGCAATTAACTTCTCTTTCAACAACGGTGCCACCGCCAAAGCCGCCGCAGTGGGATAACAACCCGGATTGGCCACTAACACAGCACCGGGAATCCGCTCGCGAAACAACTCCGGCAACCCATACGCGGCACGGGGGATATTGTCCCGGTCAGTATGCTCAACCTGATAAACACTCTCATAAACAGCCACGTCCCGCAACCGATAATCGGCGCTGAAATCAACCACCTTCACACCAGTCGAGAGAAGCTGAGGCACAAACTGCATCGACACGCGGTGCGGCAAACAACAAAACGCCACATCGGCAAGCTGAGATAACTTATCCAGATCGACCGGCTCAACAGGCAAATCCAATCGGCCCCGCAGTGTCGGAAAGACTTCCGAAACATGCGCGCATTCTTGCGGCAGGGCTGTCAGATATGTAACTTCCGCCTCCGGATGACGCAAAAGAATCTCCAGTGATTCCCTGGCCGTGTAACCTGTAGCTCCAATTATCGCGATTCTAATCATGTGGTATTCAGCCGTCCTTAAGATATAGTGGCATATCGGAAAATTTCAGTTGGGATCGACATAAAAAAGGCTCCTGTAAAAGATTAACAGGAGCCTCTGTGATCCGTTGATATACACGACAAAATTAACGCTTGGAGAACTGGAAGCTCTTGCGGGCCTTTTTGCGGCCGTATTTTTTCCGTTCTACCATACGACTGTCCCGAGTCAACAGCCCCGCGTCTCGCAGAGCACCAAATGTCTCCGGGGCACCCATGGCTAATGCCCGTGCCATTCCGAGCTTGGCGGCCCCGGCCTGGCCGGTAATCCCGCCGCCGTGAACCTTAATAAAAATATCATATTTGTCCAGTGAATCCGAGGCGACCAGTGGAGCCTTTACTCCCTGCTGATCCTGCAAACGAGGAAAAAAGTTATCCAATTCCTTGTTATTCACCATGATTTTCCCGCTGCCCTGACGAACCCTGACCCTGGCAATCGCGGACTTCCGCCGACCCGTTCCCCAGCAGTATTCTTTCGGACCCAACTCCGCTATGGTGGGCTTCTTCTTTGTCTGTTGTTGCTGAGAGTCCACTGCTGTCAACGGTACCTGAGTCGGCTTAAGAACCGCGGCAACTTTTTCCGAACTGATCAGTGGAGAACCTTGTTTTGAGTTTTCCGGCACTGTATTAACCTCGTTATAAATATTAAATGTTAGAAATCAAAAGAGCGCTTGGCATAAACACGGCCAGGATGGCCGTGGTACACTTCATCACATTGGTACTGTCAATTATTCCATTTTTTGTGGCATCTGGGCGACATGAGGATGATCACTGCCGCGATACACCTTCAATTTTGATAACATTTGCCGGCCAAGTTTGTTTTTCGGCAGCATTCGCCGTATTGCCTCGATAACGATTTTTTCCGGCTTTTTTTCCATCATTTTGGCGTAACTGACGTACTTATGTCCGCCTGAATGATTGGTATAATAGTCGTACTGCTTGGTCAGTGCCTTTTTGCCGGTTATGCAAATTTTCTCCGCGTCCGTAACAATCACGAAATCGCCGGTATCCACATGCGGGGTATAATCGGGACGATGTTTGCCCATCAGAACCATAGCGACTCTACTGGCGAAACGGCCGAGAATCTCACCATCGGCACTAACATAATACCATTTGTGGCTCACCGTGCTGCCACGGGCTGAAGTTGTCTTTTGTTGTACTGCCTGCATCCGAAAATATCTCTTTCCCAGGCTGTTCTGTCCAGAAAACGCACAAAACTAACACCTGTCTATAACTATAAAACCAGCATATACACAGTAGAATTCCCTATGATATATAAAACAGGGCTGTTGTCAACTACTTTCAGGGTATTTTCTATGTTTTTTTCACTTGAAGCAAATTAGTACCCCTACCGGAACCGGACGCCCGGGTAGTTGCGTTATCTTGTTAATCTGCAATAAGTTACAGCGATTCAGCCACCCATCGAACACCCATCAGCCGCCAAACATACGCAAAAGCAGCAGCGCCAGGCTGAAATATGTCAGGCAGCCGATTGAATCGTTGGCGGTGGTAACAAAGGGGCCGGCGCTGATAGCCGGGTCAACGCCGATTCTGCGGAACCCGAAAGGCAGCAGCAGGCCGACGCTCGTCGCCAGCATAATACCGCAAAACATACCCAATCCGACAGCCACCCCTAACAGATAGGCCTGTACAGGCTCGATTGATCCCACTCGAGAGTGAAGAAATAATGTGGAAAGACCCCCTGCGCAAAAACCGCAAATTACCGCGATAATCAGGGCGATCCTGATTTCACGCAGAAAAACCCGTGAGAGCTTCAAGGCGGCAAGATCACCCGTGGCCAGGCCGCGAACGACAATTGTGGAAGTTTGCAGTCCGCTGTTTCCGCCCATAGCGGCGATAGCGGGCATGAACATCAGGATACTGGTCCAGATGACATTGGGAAAATAATGCTGATAGTAGATATATATAACGGTATAAACAAACGAGCCGATCAGGCAGGTCAGCAGCCAGGGCAGACGAATCATGGCTGCCCTGAAGATGCTTGCGGTATCCAGTTCGGCAGGGTGGGTACCGGCCATGACCAGAGCATCTTCCTCGGCCTCTTCGTCCATAACCTCAACCACATCGTCAACGGTAATACGACCGAGCAGAACACCCTTTTCGTCCACCACGGGCATAGCGATAAGGTCGTTTTTGCGGAAGATATTGGCGATTTCCTCCTGGTCGGCTCCCGCATTGACGGT
>DAOWIP010000105.1 GCA_030640865.1 Sedimentisphaerales bacterium
AAAAAGTTGAAAAAAACTTTTTTTCTCATCTACTGTGGAACTTGGGCTAACCGTTCACAGATTCTTTTCCTGCAATCGTTCACGGGTTCTTTTCCTTATATTAGGCCCAGGGGGCCGAAAGAACGCATAGCCGGGGGCGTAAGCCCCCGGATAGATTGCGATAATAATTATTTAAGCCCTGAAAGGGCGAAAGAGAGCAACCTGCAAAAAAAGCGTGAACGGTTACAAAAAAGGCTGCGGGGTGCTGAAGGCTGGGGGGGGCAGCCAACAGCGGAGGAGGAAAACCCGCAGCTTGTATCAGACTAACACATTTAACCTGTTTCGTTAAGTGCCGCTTTATGCAAAAGCGGTAACGCTTAAAATTGAGGATAGCGTTTGTATATATGAGGAGCCTAATCTTTAAGTCCTTTCAGATCGGCAACGATTGTTTCTTTGCTGTTGACAATTTCTTCCCAGCTTACCAGTCGGTTCTGATAGGCAGCGGTACGGCCGAGGATGGTTACCAGATTGCTCCGGATACTGGGGGCGACCGTTGAATTATCGAAACGGCTCTCGATAATATCTTTGTGGAACGTGGCGACATTGATGATGACACTATCCTTATATATAGCCGGGCTTTTTCCGCCGCGATAGAAATTTTT
Organism: Sedimentisphaerales bacterium; assembly: GCA_030640865.1. Classification (GTDB taxonomy): domain Bacteria; phylum Planctomycetota; class Phycisphaerae; order Sedimentisphaerales; family SM23-30; genus DAOVXR01. The sequence goes on from DAOWIP010000105.1 coordinate 642, forward strand.
ACCGCGAATGATGACTTGTCCGCCATACTGGGTTTCAAGGACTCCTTTATCGCCGAACATTCGATTTCTTATCCCGTCGGGTTTGGAGCCGTGCCCGTTGAACTGCCGGGAACTGAAGGTGATACCCACATTGTCGGCATACTGGAAAAGGCCGACGAAGTGGTCCCGGCAGTCGCCGACATCGACGCGGACTTTGCGTCCGCCGGTAACGACGGCATAGAGCGGCGGCTTGTTCATAATCCAACTGGCAACATCGAGGGCATGGATGTTTTGCTCTGTGATAATGTCGCCGGACAATTTCTTATCGAAAACCCAGTTTTGCAGACGGGCTTCGGGTGTTCCCGGATTGGCATTGATGCTTAACCGATTGCAGTGATATGTTGCCTCGCCGAACGCTATTGTACCGATTGCGCCGTTATGGACGCGTTTGACTGCTTCGAGGTAGAACTTATCGGCACGGGTCTGGAAATCGACGATGAAGCAGAGTTGTTTGGCCGCAGCCTTTTTAGCGCTGGCGGCGAGACTGTTGCAGCCGGGTACGTCAACAGCGACAGGTTTGGCGGCAAAGATATGACAGCCCGCCTCAACGGCCGCAGCCGCCTGTTCGGGACGAAAGTATGGTGGTGTAATTATGGCCACCGCATCTAATTTGTTTTCCAGCAGCTTTTTATAGCCTGACAGACCGGTATAGCGGCGGGCGGGGGACACGTTGTACTTATCGCCGCATTTATCCACTTTATCCTGAAAGTAATCCGCGACAGCCGTGATTTCATATCCGCCGTGTTTTTGGAACAGATCGGCAAGCCAGATTCCTCTGCTGCCGCAGCCGATAATGCCCAATTTGATTTTCGAGTTGACCGCTGCGCCACAAACGAGTTCCGGCTTCATTACCGTAAAAGACAGGGCAGCCGCGCCGGTCCCTGCGATAAACGCTCGGCGATTGAGTTGAGTGTTGGTTTTGTTCACAAGCGAAGTTTTTTTTCTTTCCGTCATTTTACCATTCTCCCAAACTATATATTCACGATTAACCGTTTCAACGGTTTCCTGCATTCTTCTTTATTTACTCGAAAAGCCGCAAAATATCCAGACTGATTATGCCGATGTTTTTACTATGTAGGATGGGCTTCAGCCCATGCTGTCTGGACTAAGTGGAACATGCGTTAATATTACAGGATTTGAGCATTGAATTGGTTTGCATCAACCCAAAAGACAGTCAAAAAGAGTACAACAACCCATAAATCGATCAACCGAACCCTGTCGGCAACGCTTATTATCGGACTGATGGTCTTGGGGCTTCTGTCGTTGCGGATGCACTATCAGGTCCGGGAACTGAAAGCAGCTAATCAGCAGATAGTCCGGCATAATGCCCGCGACGCAAGTCAATTGGTTCATCATCTGGTACAGCTTCAGCGGAATGTTAATCGGCAAAACAGTCAGTATATTACTCAGCAAGCCGACCAGCCGCGTTATCAGGTTTCCAGGCATCCGGATTGGGCCGAAAAAATGGTGGCAGAGCTTTGTGACGGAGTCTGCCTGATTCAGGGCGAATATATGTTTGTCGATCCCGGAACGGGACAGCCTCTCAGGCGGCCGGAGGAGGCGATAGACAGCCCAGTGGACGCTGGGGTCATGGCCTTGAGTGCGACAGCGGCGGGTCCGCCGCTGGTGGTACAATACAGCGGCACCGGTTTCCTTATAGATCGGCGCGGCTATATCGCCACTAACAGGCACGTAACTGAGCCTTGGCGATTCAGCAACGAGTATCAGGCTATTTTGCGGGCGGGTTACGAGCCTCAAATGCTTTTATTCCGGGCGTTTTTTCCCGGTCAGACTCACCCGTTCGACCTGACGGTCAAGGCTGTGGACGAGGAGGAAGACATAGCCATACTGCGCAGTCGGCTGAGAGACAGGGTGGTTCCTGTACTGCCCTGTGTCAGGGAACCGGATGACTTGAAAGTGGGCCAGACGGTTATTGTGTTGGGTTATCCGACCGGATTTGATTTACTGCTGGCGCGACTGAAGCAAAATGAGCTTGACCGGATTGTTGGTGCCGGGGGTGCCACATTTGAAGAGGTGGCGTTGAAAATGGCTCAGCGGGGTTTGATTCAGCCGACCGCCACGCGGGGCATGTGCGGCCGAGTCAACGCCGGCAGGGTTTTATACGATGCTCCAACAGCCGTCGGCGGCTCCGGTGCGCCGGTAATCGGTCAGGCCGGCAAGGTAGTAGCCGTCAATACAGCCATTATGAAGGGTTTTTCCGGGACAAACTTCGGAGTACCGGTCAGCCGCGTATTGGAGCTTCTCAAACGTACTGTTGCGGCCGAGCCGGATCGTCTGTAACCACTTATATACTGGGCTGTTACATTCATTTCTATCGATTCTTTTATTATCTGAACAAATTCCGATTCACTTGCCGATAGAGAACATGTATGTCTAATTACCATTTTGTAAAACGCCGATTATAAGGAACGAATTATGAATTGTCCTTTCCTTAACTCTGATAATCCGCATTGCAGTGAGCACCTCAATATGAATAAACTGGATGAGGCGTTTGATCTCTGCACAAACCACTATATGATGTGTCCTATATACATGGAGATAAGCCAGGACAAGCTGGAAGTTGTAGCTGTCGGAACTGATACGCCGGAGGCACAGATGTAATTTTGTGTACCGCGGACGTCCCGTCCGCATCTTTTGCTTTTGCCGGCGTCTATCTTGCCTTGTGGCAGAAAAAAATACTCTTTTTCGCGGTGGAGAATTTTACTTTTTTTATTTTTCCGGCACAATTGATTTCAGGTGAAAGCATAAATTATTAACTCCAAGTAGTTAGGTTGTCATCCGTTTGTTTTCCAAAGCCTTACTTACTGATACATTTTTTTGCTTTCACCTGTTGAACAGCATCTTTCGGAAAAATAAAAAAAGTCAAATTCGGAGCCGCTAAAAAGGAAGATTTTTTTCGGTACAGCCAAAACCTATTCACGCCCCAACCTTTGGGACGATATCAATCATTTTAACTGACCAGTAGAGCCTAAAATGACCAAGGCCGGAAATAATAGTTGGCCCATCGCGCAGATCAAGCCTTTTCTTGATTATCTATCGATTGAGTGTGGCCTGGCGGACAATACTATACTTGCTTATCGCCGTGATCTGCATCGTTTCTCACTTTTTTGTCTTGATACTCACCTTACTGATCCGCGGTCGGTTGGTCCCCTCGATATTCAGCATTATGCGCGTTTCCTTGCGAATGAACAGCTTGCTTCGAGCAGTATCGCTCGGCATCTCGTAACGGTGCGGATGTTTATGCGTTATCACACGCTTTTTGGCATAGTGGACCGGGACATCTGCAATGTATTGGAGACTCCCAGAACCTGGCAGCGGCTGCCGAAAGTTCTCAATAGGCAACAGACCATCGACCTGATCACTGCGATCGATCCGGAAGACGCATTTTTTCTGCGGGACCGGGCGTTGTTGGAGTTACTTTACGCGACGGGGATGCGGGCCTCGGAGATCGCCGGTTTGCGGATTGAGGACGTTAATTTTCAGATCGAATATCTGCGATGTTTTGGTAAAGGCAACAAGGAACGCATCATACCCGTTCATGAGACGGCACTTGCTACGCTGCGGGAATATCTGGAAAGGCTAAGGCCGGAACTAATCGGGCAGCGGGAACATACCAACGCGACGAGTGAGCATCATACTAAAGCGACGAGTGAACATATTGTCCATAAAAGCGGCAAAAAAACTGATATGATTTTTGTGTCGCGGACTGGTCGGCCGTTAAGTCGAATTGAGATATGGCGGATCGTCCGCAAGGCGGCGGTCAGGGCTGGGTTGCCGAAAAACGTCAGTCCTCATACATTGAGGCACTGTTTCGGCTCACACTTATTAGCCGGCGGCGCAGACCTTCGCAGTGTACAGGAGATGCTCGGCCATGCCGATGTTGCCACGACTCAAATCTATACTCACGTTGATCAACAGCACCTGAGAAATATCCACAAAAAATATCACCCTCGCCCTTAATCCCTCATTCTGACTTCCTCATGTGAATTAAAGATTTACAACCCTGTAGATGGCATAAATAAAGGCGGTCTCCTGGCGGGTCGAGTATAATCGCCCGAATAGAGCCAATGGTTGGCTTTAATATTTTACGACGCAGAAGCGCCGAAAGGAGACCACCATGTATACAGAGAATGATATCAT
>DAOWIP010000371.1 GCA_030640865.1 Sedimentisphaerales bacterium
CCCAATTTGCCTGTCTGCCCAAACGATTTTTCTCTCGATTTTTACGGAATTTCAATCATTTTGGTATTTGTTATTGTTGCACTTCAGATTAAAATTCAGGTAGAACAAAAACTAATGACGAATCAATAACGAAATCCCGATAACGAATAATAGAAAGTTGCCATTGCTATTTCAAGGCCAAACCGCGCATCCATGCTTAAGCTGGCTTATGCTTTGCATAAGCTGCGCGTAAAGCATGCCACCCGTCGAATCTCTCTGGCCATTGCCGGCGAGACGCCTGCGATACAAAGTAAATGGCGGGCATGGTCCGGGCTACTTTTTGACCGCTGCGTTTATTCTTTGCTGAGTAGCTCTATGGTGGCGTCGATGAGTTTTTGCATACGGAAGGGTTTGTTAATATAGACATCCACGCCCAGAGTCTCGGCATAGATCTTGTGCCGCTCGCCCGGATTGGCGGTAATCATAATAACCGGCGGCTTGCCTGTTTCCTGCCGAATACCGCGGATCTTCTCCAGCACAAGAAAACCACTGCGGCCGGGCAGCATCTGGTCCAGGATCAGCAGGTCAGGCGCCTTTTCTTCCACCATATCCACAGCGGTATTACCGTTGCCGGTGGTACGGATGTCCACTCCCAGTTCACTAATCGCCGCCTCGATAGCGGTCAGGATATCCCTGTCATCATCGACCAGTAATACGTCTTTTCCTTTAAATTCAGCTTCAGCCATAATTTTATATCTCTCATTTAATATTGTACAGGTTGATGTGCCCATTACGATCCTTCACGCCTCGGACACCAATCATACGCTATGATAATATCTCTCGCCCGGAACCTTGTCAAGTTATCTTGACGAGTATTATTGGAATTTGTATAGCACGAACCAGCAAGTACCGATAATATATATATATGAGTACCGTTTCAGGACAAACCGAAGAACAGACCGACCAAAACCCTGCCGATGGGCCTGATGGACATCTGGACCGGATTCTGGCGATGAAAATCCCCGTCATTGTTAAAATTACCGAAAAAAACATGGCTATGGAGAAAATCCTCAAGCTCAGTATCGGCAGTATGATACAATTTGACAAGGATGCCTATCAACACATCGATCTGATGATCAACAATACCACTGTCGGGCTTGGCCAACCCGTGAAAGTTGGCGAAAAATTCGGCCTGAAAGTTGTACAGATCGGAGACATCGCCGAGACCATCAAAAGTCTGGGCGGTGAGAAAGAGGGTGGAGAGTAGAAAGTAGAGGGTAAAGTGTGGAATTGAACATCGAATAAGTGCCTCCCACTTTAAGTCGTGGTATTATTGATTTAATCGTTATTATTGTTACTAATTCACTATATTGCCTATTCTCTCAACCTTTGCCCGAAAAATTTTTATCCGGTAACTTATGTAATAACATAGAGTTATAAGAAATATATATTTTTTCAGAATAAATTTACGTTGCCAAGCCGATTTATACGTATATGATATGAAGCGTTAAGTCTGCATAAAGACAAAAATAATGGAGTTCTCTTTTCTCCTCCTTTGCTGGTGAAGCGGGACAACCCCTCCTGTTCTGCTTCACCCTTTTTTTTATAAATCCCATCTAATACCCATCTAATGGTCAGTTATACGTATCTAATACAGACAGATACAGATTATTTGTTCTTGAACCGGTTACCCCTTAATAGATATAATAGACGGAATATGCCGGGCCTGGATGGTTCCAGTGCCCGGTTATTGTAACACTGTTGCGGGGACGGCCTTGCGACAGTTACCATAAGTGGTATAATTTATGTCCCAGAAATACATTAGCGTTCGCGGCGCGCGGGAGCACAACCTCAAATCCATCGACGTCGATATCCCCCGTGACCAACTGGTGGTTATTACGGGTTTGAGCGGTTCGGGTAAAAGCTCACTTGCGTTCGACACCATTTATGCCGAGGGGCAGCGGAAATACGTGGAATCGCTCTCGGCGTATGCCCGGCAGTTCCTCGAACAGATGCGCAAGCCCGAATACGAAAGCATCGAAGGGCTTCCGCCCACAATAGCGATCGAGCAGCGTGGCGGCGGGCACAACCCCCGCTCCACAGTGGCCACAACTACGGAAGTCTATGATTACCTTAGACTTCTGTTCGCCCGATTGGGCAGCCCACATTGTTATATTTGCGGCAAGCCTATCAAGACACGGCACGCAGGCGAGATAATCGACGTCCTTATGGACGGCAACGAGGGACAGCGACTGCAAATCTGTTCACCGCTGATCCGTGGCCAAAAAGGCGAACATAACGAGGTATTCAGGCGGATTCAGCGGGAAGGGTTCGTCCGAGTGCGGGTGGATGGAACAATATGCGATGTCAGGGACGTGGGCAGACTGCCCCGCAACCTGCAACACAGTATTGAAGTGGTAATTGATCGGATTGCCCTTAAGCCGAGTGTTCGCTCACGGCTGGCGGACTCGGTGGAGATAGCGCTGAAGCTTGGGGACGGTTTAGTGCTTGTATTGAAAGAAGATAAGCGCGGCCGCTGGCGCGAGAACTACTACAGTGAAAGGTACGCCTGCCTGAAGCATCCGGAGATGTCGATGCCGGAATTGTCGCCGCGGTGCTTCAGTTTCAATAGTCCTTACGGGGCGTGCCGTAGTTGCGACGGGCTGGGCACAATCCCGGAGTTCGACGAGGAGCTAATCGTTTCCGACCCGACCAAATCACTATCGGAAGGTGCGATCGGGGCCTGGCGGGGCGGCGGCAAACGAATGAATATTTTTTACAATCGGCTTATCAGGCGTTTTTGTCGTGAGTTTGACATCAGCCCGCTTACACCGTTCAAAAGCATTCCAAAGTCAGTGCGAAAGATACTGATGCACGGCAATGAGGACGATTACGAGCGTGGGGCGAAGTTCGAAGGGGTAATCCCCAATCTGACGAGGCGATTTAACAAGACCGACAGCGACACCGTCAAATCACGTCTGCACAGCTATATGTCCGAACAGCCCTGTCAGGAATGCCGCGGGGCACGGCTGCGGCCGGAGTCGCTGGCGGTGCTTATCGACGGAAAAAACATATACGAGATAACCAGAATGAGCATCGGCCAGGCACAGAAGTTCTTTGGTAAACTGAAATTTACCGGGCAGAACCGCCAGATCGCCCAGCCGATTATGAAGGAACTGCGCAGTCGGCTGGATTTCATGGTCAATGTGGGACTGGACTATCTGACACTGGACAGGATGAGCAGGACGCTTTCGGGCGGAGAGGCCCAGCGGATACGGCTGGCGACACAGGTAGGCTCGAAGCTGGTGGGGGTGTGCTATGTACTGGACGAGCCGAGTATCGGACTGCACCATCGCGATAACCAGAAACTCATTCGCACATTGCGTCAGTTGGTTGAGTTAGGCAATACCGTTATAGTAGTAGAGCACGACGAGGACACGATGTACGCGGCGGAATATCTGTTGGATATCGGTCCGGCGGCTGGTGTACAGGGCGGCGAGGTTGTGGCCTATGGTACCGTCAAGGACATTATTAGAAGTAATCGCTCGATTACCGGCAAGTACCTTTCGGGCGAACGACAAATCGAGTTGCCGGAGAAACGGCGCAAGGTAAATCTCAAATACTGTGTATCGGTCAAGGGGGCCGAGCATAATAATCTCAAGAAGATTGACGTAACCTTTCCGTTGAGCACGTTTATTTGTGTAACAGGTGTGAGCGGTTCGGGCAAGAGTTCACTGGTGCGGTACGTGCTGCTGCCGGGGTTGCGGCGGAAACTTTACAAGTCGCGGGAAAAACCGGGAAAGCATAAAAGTATTGTGGGCACGATGCGGATCGACAAGGTGATAGAGATCGACCAAAGCCCTATCGGTCGAACGCCGCGGTCGAACGCCGCGACTTATACGGGCGTGTTCGACCTGATTAGACAACTATTCAGCAAGACGCGTGAGGCAAAGATACGCGGTTACGCTCCGGGGCGGTTCAGCTTTAATGTCAAAGGCGGCCGCTGTGAAGAATGTCAGGGCCAGGGCACAAAAAAAATCGAGATGCACTTTTTGCCGGACGTATATGTCGTCTGTAGCCGGTGCAAAGGCTCACGTTACAACCGTGAGACACTGGAGGTAAAATATCGAGGAATGAGCATAGCAGATGTGCTGGATATGCATATTCAGGACGCTATGAGCTTTTTCGAGAACTTCCCGAAGATCAAACAATTGCTGAAGGCGCTTTATGATGTGGGGCTGGGTTATATGACGCTGGGTCAGCCTTCTACAACACTGTCGGGCGGAGAGGCACAGCGGGTGAAACTGGCAACGGAACTGGGCAAAAGGAGCACGGGGCATACCCTGTATGTACTGGATGAGCCGACGACGGGCCTGCATTTCGCCGACATTCACAATCTGCTGAATGTTCTGAATCGGCTGGTGAATATGGGCAATACGGTCATTGTCATCGAGCATAATCTGGACGTGATAAAGATGGCCGATCATATCATCGACCTGGGACCCGAAGGCGGCGACGCGGGCGGTCGGATCGTCGCCGTCGGCCGACCGGAAGAAATTACACAGGCAAAAGACAGCTATACAGGACAGTTTCTGAAAGAAAAGCTGAAAGGAGAGTTGTGAGTTAAGTAGGGTGCGATATATCGCACCTTTTGATATAGCCCATGCTGTCAAACGTGGGGTCTTAAACCATTAGATGGGTGGCATGCTTTACGCGTAGCTTATGCATGGTATTCCAACTTTGTGGCACCTTTCTACTTGGCAGCGTCTGATTTTTTCCCTGCCGCGGCGAGATAGATTGCGAACTGGCTTTTGCCGTCCAGGCCGAGCAGTTTGTTGACGGCATCGTCATCGTAGGCGGCAATAGCGCAGACGCTGTAGCCGATAGACTCGGCCGAGAGGTATAGATTCTGGCAGACGTGGCCGGCGTCCAGAAACATATAGCGATAGCCCCGCTGAGGGTATCGCCAGGTCATCCGGTCGGGTATGGCTACCCAGATGAATGTGACGGAAGCTGACCTGACCATCCTCTGGCCCAGGCAGGCGAGCACTAAATCGTTCGCGATTTTATCGTTGATAAGGTATTCGGCTATCTTGTGTTCCAGTGCGAGATAGCGGTACAGGCCGGGTTTCAGTCCATCCACATTGTTGACGAGAATATACGTTTCCAGCGCATGCCTCGCCCCGGCTGAGGGGACGGTACGAAAAGTGGAATATGGGGCATCGACCTTTTTGACACCCTGGGTACACCACAACAAAAAAGAAAGCTGATCTTGCGACAGCGGTTTGTCCTGATAGGAGCGGACACTGGCACGGGCGTCGATGATTTTTTTTATGTCCGCCCGCACATTATCAGGGCTTGGCAAGGGGTATATTTGTCCGTCCCCCTCGAACGGCGTCTCTAATGACGGGGCGGGGACGCCCTGTTGTTGGCCGGAAGGACCTATGTTAGCGTATTTGGTTTTTTCGATAAATTCGTAACCGATGTCAGAGCACATAATTATTCCTTTCTGTTTTTTGCATAAGTCAGACAGCATGGGCTGAAGCCCATCCTACTCGGTCAATTAATTGGTTTGCAGCTTTTTCAGGGCCGGCATAACCTCTTCCAGTCGCATTGCCTCCGGCAGAGTGCCCAGGGTAGTCAGCACAAAGGTTACGGAGTTTATCTGGTTCAGAGAGCCATGCGTACTGGTGGCCCCGCCAATCATCACCTCGAAGAACTTGCTGCCATGCACCCAGCCGTCTTTCAGACATACTATCAGATCGGCGGGTTTTTGCACCAGGCCGTTAAAGGCCTGCCATATCCGCCGCAGCGGATCGGGATAAATATGCTTAACCGTCGCCTCAAACAGAGCCTGGTCGTCGATAAAACCGTCCTTGTCAATCTTGCCCTGTTGGCGGAGGTGTTCGATAATATTTTTCAACTGTAGCGGATCGCCCTTTTTGACATCATAACTGTAACGGCCGTTTTTATGCCTGAGCATTGCCATCCCATTGATGCTCCGGAGTACTACGGCGTCCTTCCGTGGATAGCAGGCGATGGTTGTAACCGGGTCCTGCAGCAGTACTTTCGCCACGCCGGCCGGATCAGCGGTAAAATAAGCGGCATAAGTAACCAGGCCGTATTCAACGGTAACAACGTCGGTGCTTTCTTCAAGCTTGTCTGTCAGGCAATATCCGTTTTCCTTCAGGAGTTCCTTAAATGAAACCCGGCCGCGGCCGGACATATTATGCCCATGATCGGCCAGAAGAGTAATTTGTACCTCGCCGCGCCGTTCGTAAAAAATCTGTTCGCATAATTGATCGATGGTTCGCAGATATTTTATAATCGCTTCACGGCCGCCCCGTGTACCCAGTCCGGCGGTAGCCACGCTATAGACAATACTGGTTCCTTCCTGTACCTCGCTGAATGCTTTTACAATTCCTTCCAGTTCGTGCTCGAATACCAGGTCGGGAAAAATATAAGCCACTGCGTCCCACTTAAACGAACAGCGATAATCCAGTCTGTTGCTCCAGTCGGCGGCCTGCCCGCTTAAATAAATATCATCGCCGCTGAACAGCTTGTTTTTTTTTCGGTCGAAATGCTTGGCCTGATAGGCGATGGGTTGTTTCCCGCCGAATATGCGTTGAAAAGCCAGGTCTGTCATCCCCGGAAACGTACTCACCATCCGGCTGGGCGGGTAAAACAGCCGAAAGCACCCTGCTCCGTACAACTCCTGTACGAGTCGGTAAGGCACTCCGTCCAGAGCGATAATAAAATGCGGAACCTTGCCGGCGTCCACTTCATCGAGTCGGACAACCCGGCCGGGCTGTTCCTTATCAGCGGCGAACCTTAACTCAACCTTACGGCCGTTCGCATCCTCTCGCTGCCAATAATCCGCTTGCCGGTCCTTGTTCGTATCGAAGGCCAGAACCTTACTGCCGTCACTGGTAATCTGAACCCGGAGCGGCCGTTTGGGAAACTGCGGCACCGACCGACAGCCGACCGGTATGAAACAAAACAGAAGTAAGAGATACGTTATTTTTTTTCGCTGTTTAGTCATAGTTAACTGACCTTCAATTGATCATGCGGACGGAGCATTTGATAGTTGCCCTGCCCCACCATTGCCTCCAGCTTGCGACAAAAATCCTCATCCGGTCGGACGCTTGCCTCGATCTGCATTACCACCCGCAGATGCCGAGCCGAGGTTACTTCCACATAAACCGGGCATCGGCCGGCATAAGACCGGCACAACGCCTTGAACTGCTGCAAATGTTCCGTAGTCAGATTATTCTCGACCAGCCGCACCGAAACCGCGTATGTCAGTTCCTCCACGGCACGGGTCATGTCATAGACCTCGCTGACGCGGATCGAAGGGTCCTCACGGCGAAAGTCCACCATGCCACGCAGAAACACCATACGATCAGTCTGCATCAGCTCATCATAACGCGCCAGGTCGTCGGGAAAGATAACACCATCCACCGAACCATTCAAATCCTCAAGCGTGAACATCGCCATACGCGCACCGGCACCGCGACCGCTCTTGGTCACACAGTACCTCATTCTTGCAATGATCCCACCGATAATCACTTCCGTATTAGGCGTCTTCTGCCGCAGACTATTCGAATGGGCCGTACTGTAGTAATGAATCTTCTCGGCATATTCCGAAAGCGGATGATCGGTTACATAGAATCCGAGGACCGACTTTTCGTATTGCAGCAGTTGCGGCCGCGGCCACGGGGTTACATCGGGCAGCTTTTGTGACTGCTTCTTGAATTCCTGGTCGCTCTCAAACGTGTCAAAAAAGTTCAATTGACCCTGTCGCTTGTCCTGTTGCGTTTTATTGCCTATCTCGATGGCGTCCTCCAGAACGGCCATCATCTGGGAGCGATACCCGCCCAGCGAGTCAAAGGCGCCGGCCTTTATCAGGGCTTCCATAGCGCCCTTATTGACAATACGATTATCGAGGCGTTCACACAAATCGAATATACTCTCGAAACGATTCTGTTCCTGGCGTGCCCGGATAATCTCCTCCGCCGCCTTGGCGCCAAGCCCCTTGACGGCTTCCAGACCGAATCGAATTCGTTCGTCCTCGGAGACGCCGGCATGCTCGGCAGCGGTACTCTTTGGTACGTCATCAACTTTTGCCAGGCTGAGGGCCTTGTCTTCGCGGTTATAAATAACGGTGAAGTCGGCGAAACTTTCGTTTATATCCGGCGGCAGTACGGGTATGCCCATCTTGCGGCATTCCTCGATATAATCAGCCACCTTATCGGATGATCCCATCTCAAAGGTTAAAAGTGCCGCCATAAACTCGGTCGGGTAATATTCCTTGAAATAGGCCGTCTGGAAGGCCAATATCGCGTATTGGGTGGAATGGCTCTTGTTAAAGCCGTACCCGGCAAAACGCTGAATCATCTCAAACAACTCATTGGCCTTATGTTTGTCGATCTTTTTCTCTATGCAGCCTTTAATAAAGGTATCCTCTTCGGCTTGTATCACTTTGTGTTTTTTCTTACTGATTGCCTTGATCAGCCGATAGGCACGGGCCAGCGGCAGTCCGCCCAACTGGTTCAGTATCTGCATGACCTGTTCCTGATAGATCATTATGCCGTAGGTTTCCTTGAGTATCTTACGCATGACCGGGTGGGGTACGGTCCATTTCTGGCCGTGTTTGCGGCTGACGTAATCGGGGATCAACGTCATCGGGCCGGGCCGATACAAGGCGTTGGCCGCGATAAGGTCTTCGATGCGGTCCGGGCGCATATTCTGCAGCAGGTCCCGCATACCGCCCGACTCGAACTGAAAAACACCCTTGGTACGACCCTCGGCGAAGAGCCGCAATACCCGTTCGTCGGACAGGTCAATCGCGTCCGGGTCTATATCGATGCCCCTGCCTAACTTGACCAACTGCCGGGCACGCTCGATTGTGCTCAGCGTCCGCAGGCCCAGGAAGTCCATTTTCAACAGTCCGATCTTTTCCACTGTCGGGCCGTCGAACTGCGTGATGATGTCGTTCGAATCGACAGCCTTATAAAGCGGCAAAAAATCCGTGAGCGGCTGATCGGCGATCACTACGCCGGCAGCGTGGACCGAGGCATGGCGGGCCAAACCTTCGAGCCGTTTGCCGATCTCGATTACTTCTTTAATTCGTTTGTCGCGTTCGTACCACTCTTTCAGTTTCGGCTCCTGTTCCAGGGCCGTCTCCAGAGTAATACCCAACGTCTCCGGGACCAGTTTGGCCAACTTATCCGCTTCTGCCAGGGACACATTCATAACACGGCAGACGTCACGAATCACCGCACGGGCCTTCATCGTTCCGAACGTGATAATCTGGGCCACGTGACCATATTTTTGCCGCACATAATCGATAACTTCGGCCCGACCGTTCTGGCAGATGTCAATGTCGATATCCGGCATCTCGTTACGTTCAGGGTCCATAAACCGCTCGAACAGCAGTCCGTAGCGAAGCGGATCGATACTGGAAATACCAAGGGTGTAGCCCACCACGGTCCCGACGCCGCTGCCGCGTGGGTTGGTGGGGATGCCCTGATCGCGGGCGTAACGAACGAAGTCCCAGACAATCAGGAAATAACTGGAAAATTGCTTGTCCCGAATAACCTTTAGTTCCCGGTTAAGCCGTTCTTTTATCTCGTTTGTTAAGCGGCCGTAACGTTTTTTAGCGCCATCGAAGCAGAGTTCTTCGAGAAATTTGTCGGCTGTTTTTTTCGCCGGCGGCTTGAACACCGGGGCGTGCTGGCTGCTGAAATCCAGCTCGACGTTACACCGCCTGGCAATCAATTGCGTATTATCGCAGGCATCGGGCCATTGTTGGAACATAGCCCGCATTTCCGCGGGGCTTTTGAGATAGACTTCCGGCGGATATATCATCCG
>DAOWIP010000142.1 GCA_030640865.1 Sedimentisphaerales bacterium
GAACAGGCGTCATTATAAGTCGGCAGTACGACAGCGTCGCACATCTGCAACAGGCCTGGTATATGGTTGGTGGAACCCATAAACAAAATTCGCTGATCCAGTCGCAATTGCCGGGCCAGGGACCTGTAAGATTTAAAATCTCCACTGCCTATCACCATGATTCGGAAATCACGCAGCGGAGCGGTCCTTTGTTGTGCCGCCTGCTGTGCCGAGCGGATCAGCCATTCAAGCCCTTTTAAACGAGGGTTTTCCGCGGCAAACAAAAACAGGGTCAGGTCCCCCTTACGATCATAAAGCGATCGTAGCTCCGTTCCCTCCGAGACAGCCTGTTCGCTACGCAGGCGATTGGTATTCACGCCATTACGAATAACACGAATCCGCTCGTCGGGCAGGCTGTAGTCGGCCCTGAATTGCCGGGCTACGTATTCACTCAGTGCCGCCAACAGTGGCCCGTCATGCCTTTGGCAAATAGCACGTTCGCTGTTTATACGCGCACGGCGGCCCATGTTCATCCAGGCAGTGGCGCGCTTTACCGCAGCCAGAACAGGGTTGTTATATGACCGAATATGCCGGCTGCCGCTATGCAGGATGCTACCGCCCCGCGGCTGATATATATCCGCCGCTGAAAGCGGGGCCATGCTGTGTACAACATCATATTTGTTTTGGCTGATATGTACGGATAGTGCCCGTTCGAGACTATGCCATCGCTGAGTACGTGTCATGCCTTTTACATCTAACTGACGCGTCCGAAACGGCAGGTCATCCAGGTCCCCGGTATTTATTTTACCGGCCAACAGAGTAACATCCGCGCCCAACTCAGCCAGCGCGCAAGCCAACTCATACGTCGAGCGCTCGGCGCCACCACGAGAGATAGTGAACTTTTCCAGTACCAAAGCTATTTTCATCATTAACGTATTATAGCTCAAATATATGCGTTTTATCGCGGTTTTACCCCCTGATTTTACATCAGGGGCTGCTAAAGAACCCCCGCTTAACAGCGAGGGCTATTCAAAAGAGTTTATGAGCGGGTCAAAGACCCTGCGTACACGCTGAACGTGTTCGATTACTACAGGTTTTATTGGTGGTATATCCAATGTAGTGAAGACTTTTAAGGTTCATTCCTTATTTTACAAGGACTTATGAAAACAACTGGCGAAGTTGCCCTAATAACGAATTAGAAAACAGCATGGGCTGAAGCCCATCCTACGAGACTGGTTATCTTCTATGATTAGTGCTGTTATGCTCGGGCAGCTTTCCAAAGATCATCCGCCCGGCAGAGGTCTGCAGAACAGAAGTAACGATAATGTCAACATCTCGTCCGATGTATTGGCGGCCCTGTTCGACCACAATCATTGTTCCATCCTCCATATAGCCGACGCCCTGTCCGTACTGGTCGCCGGGTTTCACCAGTTTTGTCCGCAACGATTCGCCCGGCAAAACAACGGTTTTCAGTGAATTAGCAAGGTCGTTGATATTGATCACAACGACGCCACGGATACTGGCTACTTTGTTGAGGTTGTAATCGTTAGTAACAAGTTTACCGCTCATTTTTTTGGCGGTGCTTACCAATTGGTGATCGACAGGTTCGGCCTTTTCACTCGTTGTAAGATTTATATCCTGGATAGTGATGTCAATATCGGGGTTTCTCTGCATTTTGTTGAGCATATCGAGTCCGCGACGACCACGATTACGCCGCAGTCGGTCGGAAGAATCGGCGACATTATGTAGTTCGTTCAGGATAAAACGCGGGACGATAAAAGGAGAAGTAAGGATATGGGTGGCTGCTACATCGGCGATGCGTCCGTCGATAATAACAGAGGTATCCAGGATCATAGGTACCACGCCCTTGGTTTGCTTGCTGAACTCCACATAAGGAATAATAAAGCGGAAGTCGTCCTTGGTCTGGATGACAAAGATGACGGCGATAAAACAACAAAAGACATTGATGAGCCACTTGATACCCTCTTTGGCCACATAAAGGTCAGGACTTGAGTGTTCGTTGATGTTATAGGTTTCATAAATAAATTCGACGAGGTAATTGAAAGTCATGCCAATCATCAGGCCCATCATCAGGCCGAAGAAAATACCAACCAGGGCGCCGACACGTTTCTGGGCCACCTGCAGATCGACAATAAAACCCAGCACCAGCACACCCAGGCACCCCAGGACCGCTATCCATTGGTGGAGGACGAGATTGTCGGGACCCATGAAATGAAACGGCCCCCCTTCCAGGAACCCCAAAAGCATCAAAGAAAGTACCAACAGGAGAAAAATCGCACGGATAAACCAGAGAATCATAATAAAACCCTTTATAAAAATGATGAATAAGTAAATATAACAAGCAAATATATGGTATAATAACCTGCGTAGCCGTTCACTCAAGTGCCATTGGAAAAAGGCAGTCCCGTAGGGACGTTTGATAATAGCCCAGCGATTTATCGCTGGGAAACCTGTTCTTATATTATTTTAGTCCCGTAGGGACGACTGAAAAAAACTGTACCGCAGGCGTCTCGCCTGCAATTAATACACTTGTAGTACCGCAGGCGTCTCGCCTGCAATTAATACACTTGTAGGGTGGGGTCTTACCCCACACGGTTTTCCAGCTTTATATGGAACATCACCAATCGGAGCGATTATTGTTCGATTAAAACGGTTAGTCAAGGTTAAAATGGCCGAACACAGCGGAGTTACAACTGACAATGCCACGTTAAGGCAGCGGTGCGGAAGATTGGGAGAGATTCTCAATGGGTTCCGGAAGGTAATAGTGGCGTATTCCGGCGGGGTGGACAGTACGTTTCTGTTACAGACGGCAATTGATTGCCTGGGGCAGGAGAATGTGATTGCCTGTCTGGCCGATAGCGAATTGCTGGCCCGGAGTGAATATAGAACCGCAGTGGAGGTGGCTAAACAGATGGGAACCGTGCTGAAAATCGTTCGCCCCGCTGTAATCGAAAAACCGAAATTTATGACCAACCGCTCCGACCGATGCTACTACTGCAAATTGGAGCTCTTTTCCGTTTTGACGAAACTTGCCCGGCAGCGGGGTTGCGACACGGTGTTGTGCGGGAGCAATGCAGATGATTCCGAAGACTTCCGCCCCGGACTGCGAGCGGAGCGGGAATCCGGCATTCGCAGTCCGCTTCGTGAGGCCGGTTTAACCAAAGATGATATACGCGCCTTGAGTAAGGAGCTTGGGCTGCCGAACTGGGACAAGCCGGCACAGCCCTGCCTTGCTACGCGTATTATCTATGGTTTGGAAGTTACGCCCGAACGATTAAAACAAATCGAACAGGGAGAAGAATTTCTACGTGGCTTCGGGCTTAAAGAGTTGCGGGTTCGCCATCATGGAAATCTTGTTCGTATTGAAGTGCCCGCCGATGAGATAGCCGAACTGGTCCGATCTGAACGCCGTGACGAAATAGTTACTTTCTTCAGGAAACTCGGTTTCAGCTACGTCAGCCTTGACCTGGAGGGCTTCCGCTCCGGCTCCGCCAATGAAGCACTAAAATAACCATACGAAAAGAGTATCCAACTGCGTCGAGATTTTTTTTAGCCCCTGCTGTCAAGCGGGGATTCTTTTTGGCCCCCGACTTTATGTCGTGGGGTTTCTTAAGTAGGGTGGGGCTTTGCCCCACGCGTTTTTCTGTCATTCCTGCGAAGGCAGGTTAGTACTTGTTTCAGAAACTTGCGTGTTCCTTTTCATTATCCAGTATTTGCCTGATGGTTGACAACAGGACATTTGGATCAATCGGTTTCGTAAAGGTGTAATCGACTCCCGAAATGCGGGCCATATCCAGATATTCAGTGGGTGGTATGCGACCGCCGCCGGAGACGGCAATAATTTTTGCACGGGAAGGTAGCTTACGCAGTTCCATAATTGTTTCTAAGCCGTCTTTTATCGGCATAAGCATATCGATTATTACGATGGAGACGGGATTCCGGTGGTACAGTTGTAATCCTTCATTGCCGTCGGCGGCCTCAAGCACTTCGTATCCGGCTTCGACCAAAACATCGCCGACCAGAGCACGAAAATTGTCGCAATCATCCATAATCAAAATCTTTTCCATCAAACAAATATCCTTTGGGTTGTGAGTTCAACTCCCAAGCGTTACAAACTTAATTTACAGATAAAACCTTATAATTCATTAAGAGAAAAA
>DAOWIP010000034.1 GCA_030640865.1 Sedimentisphaerales bacterium
ACCATTATGGTATGCTGGACAGTGTCCCCTGATCGACGAAAAAAACCTGGCCATCATCGCGCCCGGCGGCAAAAATGTACTGATGATGGCAGTCGATTGCGAAACAGGCGAGGCTGTCTGGAAAACCCCCAACCCCAACCAGTGGAAAATGACGTATTCGTCAATTATGCCAATGGAAAATAACGGCCGGCGTATATACGTTTATTGCGCCAGCGGCGGAGTAGTGGGCATTTCGGCCGAGAACGGCAAACTGCTATGGCAAACCGACCGATGGAAAATCAGTATCGCCAATGTTCCTTCACCAACTATTATCGATCATGAACGAATTTTTCTGTCAGGTGGGTATAACGCCGGCAGTATGATGATCAAAATAAAAGAAAATGCCGAAGGCTCAGAATTCGCATACGAGGCAGAGGAACTCTTTCGCCTGAAACCCAGCGTCTTCGGCGCCGCCCAGCATACACCGATTTTATTCGGCGGTCATCTGTACGGCGTCCGCCCAGACGAACAAATGGTCTGTATGAACCTGAACGGCGAAATACTATGGGCCAGCGGCAGTAATCACAAGTTCGGCATCGGCCCATTTATGGTTGCCAACAACCTGATTTTCGCTATGAACGATAATGGACTGCTTCGGCTGATCGAAGCGGTGCCAACCGGCTATAATCAATTAGCCGAGGCCGAAGTTTTACAGGGCCATGATTCGTGGGGGTCGATGGCCCTGGCCGACGGAAGATTAATCGTGCGCGACCTGACGAAAATGACCTGTCTGGAAGTTACTGAAAATTAGTATTATAATATCATTATGCAAAAAAGAACACACATAACAGGAAAGACCGTCGCGATAATTATTATTGTCGCCCTTGCGATTATTGCCGGGATTACAGCGTTCTACCGTATCGACACTACCGGCAGGAAAGGTAGCTGCCTGGGACCCGAATTCAGCTACAACTTGAACGCGTATCGCGAAATCAACCCTGACCTGATCCTTTATAAAGGAGTAAAGAGGTTTTCGACAGGCTTACAGGAAACCCGCGCGATTGCCGTTAGCCGTGGTGATAGTCAAACTATTTATGTTGCCGGCGACAGTGTTATTGTCAAATTTACTCCCAACGGCAAAAAACTCTCGGAATTTAAACTTGAAAACCCACCCCGTTGCCTGACAGTTGGTGAAGACAACACAATTTACGTCGGGACGAAAAACTACATAGTGATTTATAACGATGAGGGAAAACGGCTTTCTCAATGGGAGCACCTGGGGCCGGACGCTTATCTTACTTCTATAGCCGTCGAGAAAAACCATTTGTTCGCGGCCGATGCGGGCAACAGAATCATACACCACCTTGACACAAGCGGCAGGGTAATTAATCAGATTGGGGCAAAGGACCCATCGCGCAACATACCCGGCTTTGTTATACCCAGTCCATATTTTGATCTCGCTGTTGCCGCCGACGGGCTGTTACGCGTAACAAACCCCGGCAAACATCGCATTGAAGCCTATACGTTTAAGGGAGACCTGGAATTTTCCTGGGGCCGACCTTCTCTATCTATAGAGGCTTTTTGCGGCTGTTGCAACCCGGTTAATTTCGCCCTTTTGCCGAATGGTAATTTCGTAACTTGTGAGAAGGGACTTACCCGTGTAAAAATATTCGACGCTGGTGGCAACTTTGTCGGTGTAGTGGCGGGACATCAACAATTCATCGAGCACGATCGGGTTTGCAATGAAAAAATCGCAGATCGTTCAGCCGTCGGACTTGATGTAGCTGTTGATAAACAGGAGCGCATACTGATACTGGATTCGTGCATGAGTGAGGTACGCATCTTTACCCGCAAAAAATAACTTACTATACGCACCGCGTATAGGAATTCCCGCGAGTGAAACCGTAACATATTGTCGTAAGACTACTTACCCGCGTACTAACGGGAAAATTCAATCGTGAGCACTATAAGCATTTAAAATTGGAATGACAACAAATGAAAAACTCTGAAGAAAAAAATACTTATAACAGGCGTGAACTTCTGCGAGACGGTATGAGGAGCGCTCTCCTGTTGGGTGTTGGTACTGTCGGTGGATTATTAACCCGACGCACACAGACCGATCGAACGGTCTGGCAAATCGATCCCTACAAGTGTATCGCCTGCGGTAATTGCGCTACTTACTGTGTGTTGGAAGAATCAGCCGTCAAATGCGTGCATGCCTTTGCTATGTGCGGCTATTGCGAATTGTGCACGGGTTTTTTCGAACCGGAACCGTCGGCACTCAATGAAGGCGCGGAGAACCAGCTCTGCCCCACCGGTGCCATCGAACGCTCTTCTGTGGAAGACCCTTATTTCGAATATAACATCAACGAAGAGCATTGCATCGGTTGCGGTAAATGCGTCAAAGGATGCAACGCGTTTGGCAATAGCTCGCTCTACTTACAGGTCCGTCATGATCGCTGCCTGA
>DAOWIP010000361.1 GCA_030640865.1 Sedimentisphaerales bacterium
TCTTTTATGCCGATGATCGGGCTTGGTATCGCTGTAACCACACTTGTCGGACAAGCTCTGGGAAATAACTCACCCGATCTCGCACAACGAAGCACGTGGTCCGCCTGTTATTTGGGCTTCAGTTATATAATTTTGCTTTCACTGGGCTTCTGGTTTCTGCCGCACCTTTTTATGGCCCCTTTTTCTTTCCGGGCCGCTACGCAGGAATTCGCCCTCATCAGCCCCCACGTCAAAGACCTGCTCCGCTTCGTTGCGGTGTACTGCCTTTTTGATACCGGCAATATCCTATTTTCCGCTACCCTCAAAGGCGCCGGCGATACTCGATTCGTCATGGCTATGTCCGTCGTACTACACTGGACACTACTGCTCATACCCTCTTATCTGGCTTACAAATTCCACTGGGGATTATATACTTTCTGGACCTTTTTTGCCATTTTCATCTGTATTTTGAGTATTGCCTTCCTGCTGCGATTCCTACAGGGAAAATGGAAAAAGATGAGGGTAATAGAAATCTTCCCACCGACGGTCCCCCCCTCACTCACCGTGGACCTGGATGTTACTCTGTAATTAATACTTGTTGCGGAAAACGTGTATTTCCGGCGTATCGTCGAGAAACTATATGAGTCTTAAGAGATTACGAGAACTTATGATGATGTAATTTTCGGAATTACCTTTAGCGTTAAAAAACTACCAAAAGTTAGTGTTTCTATTTCTTTCGTATCTTCTTCACTAAATTTTATTCCATACTCTTTCTCAACCATCATACAAAAATTCTCGATTTCTGAGTTGTCGACAGGCCATTCTCCCACACTTGCTCTATATAATTTCATAATCGAATCGCTTGGTTTCACCTTACATAGAGCTTTCTTTGGTACACAGAAACTGTGATCAATAATCTCTCTGTACTTTCGAATTTTCCCTTTGTGCCGGAAAAAAGCCTCTTCCCATTCCATATCACTGAGGGGTCTCCCCGCATATTTCTTATAGCAGCCCCTCGTGATAAAATACAAAAACAAAGCAACTACACCAATCCCTATTAAAAACCATACCATAATAAGCTCACACAATATAGTCAGGTAATCTTGTAGGGTGGGGTCTCACCCCACGCGGGTTTCTTAATCAGTGCAATCCGCGAAATCCGTGGTTAAACTATTTTTGGTTGCGGCCGAAGGCCGCGCCGTGGCACATCGTGTTTCAATTCGATTGGTTGGTGATATTAACCCGGCCGGCCGGGACGATATAAATCTCGACTCGACGGTTCCTCGGATTGCCGCGTTGGTTAGGCTCATTCGGTTGGATAGGCCGATATTCTCCCATACCTGTTACTGAAAGTCGGGTCGGTTTAATCCCTGCCTGTTCGAGTACATTTTCAACTGCGATAGCCCGGTGGGCTGAAAGGTGCCAGTTACTCCGATGTTTGGCAAGGGTACCGGGCTTGAGAATGGGGATATCATCCGTATGCCCGACGATTTGTATATCAAAGCCTTCCGCGACAGCGGAGTTTAGTATCTTACTGAGCGACTCTAACTGTATCCGCGCCTCTGCCTGCACCGTATCTTCGCCTTTTGCGAACAGCAGATCGCTCTTGAACCGCACGATGCCTTTTTTCTCATCGTATTCCACCAGTTCCGAGCCTGTTTTTGCCGCCCAGTCAGAAAGGGCGTTGCTCAGTTCAATCGGCAGGACCGGCTGACCGAGTTGGGCGGTCAGTTGGTCGATAAGCGCCTTCTTGGCCGCCAGCGAAGCCTCCAGAGCAGCGACCTTGTTTTTGTCAGCCTGCTGTAAGCCTCCCAGCAATTCATATTTTTGCTTCCAACGCTCCGCTTCTAATTGCTGGTTTTGTTGCTCGGCGAGCAACTGCTCCAGTCGTTCATTGCAATGGTCGTTCTGCAGAACGCATTTATCATACTGGGTCCTGGGAACACAACCGCCGGCAAGCAGAATGCCTATAATCGCGAACGGAACTGACATAATAATACGGGTTTTCATCATTATCTCCTGTGTTAAATTTTTACCAATTTTCCAGCACTGTTATTTCAGCCAGCGACCAGCGGGAGCGGGTCTTTGCCATTCACGCGAAACAGAAAAAGTGGCGGTGCCACCTCCTATGTTAATTTATCTGCAGATACAAATTCCCATACAACATAAATGATAATACTGAATCCGACCGGTTTGGCAATGAAATTATACGAGATTTTTTATAAATAGTACCTGTTGTGGAAGATGAAACATAGTGTGCCACGGCCGTATCGGCCGTGTTTTATTACATTTTTTACGTAGTTTCCCAGCGATACGCCGGAAGCACACGCTTTCCGCACAACAGTAACTAACTATACCCGCCGCCGATGTAAAGTAGTTCTTACCGTCCCCCGCGGCTTTCTGTTATTCGCTATTGGGACTTTTTGCTATTTCTTTTTCGCTTTTTTGGGCTTGGCCTGCCTGGCTTTCTTGACCTTTGGCGCTCGCGGCTGACCGGCCTGGCTGACCATAAAGTTACCGATCAGCAGAATCAGCAGAGACAATACTGCCGCTCCGCCCAGAACATACCACATTGTCATCCCGTTCAGTTTTGTTAATATAGCCGGCTGTACATCAGCCAGGGCGGCGGTAGCCGCGCAGCACATATATATCAGCACCAGGAACGGTACTATCAGCATAGCCCCGAAAACACCACTGGTCGGATCATAGAACTGTGCTGCCCTGACCTGCTCGACAACCGAAAGCTGGGGCTCCATCTCCTCAGCGGCCGCTTCAGGTTCCGGTGCGATATCCATTTGCGCCGGCAGTTGGGTTTCCACGGCGCCCTCGTCGGCACTGGGATATATTTCTTCCAGCAGCTCGGCGCCAAGACTCGTATCGTCGGCTTCTCGCGACAGGTCCAGCAGGCCGCTGCCGCTACCGCTGCCGCTGGCGTCGAGTGGCACCTGGTCGTCAAGATCGGAGGTGAGCTGGGTCTTGTCCAACTGATCAGCCGTTATACCTATACCGCTGCTGGACTCATCTTGTGATTCATCTGTCCCGGAGGCTGTTAGTACGGTATCGTCTTTCTCAACGCCTTCTGTCGTGTCTTCAAGACCGATTTGGTCGGCTGTATCGGAAGGTATCAGGCCGATCTGGCTGCCGGTATCCATCGGAACCAGACCAATCGAACTACCCGTCATGTCGGAAATCCCAAGCAAATCGCTGGAATCTTCCGAAATCGGTGTTTCTCCTGTTCCTTCTGCCGATCCTTCTAATCCCATATCGAGGAGACTGAAGTCATCTACTTCATCTACTTTGAACATAACCTTTGCACCGTCGCGGAACTCTCGCAACTTACCTGTTTGCACCAACTGCTTGAGTTGGTCTTCCGTTACGCCTAATTTTTCCCGAACTTCTTCAAATGTATAAAACATCTTTGCCATGGCTATCTTTCCTTTGCTTTGTTTTCCTTTACTTTGTGGGCCGTCCAGACCAACGCCTTGTCATACCTGTAAAAAAACATTAGCCTACCATATATTATCGGGCTTTTGGTACTGTGTCTTTTTGGGGTGGGGCCTGAAGTAATTGTTTTACTTCCGCGGGGCGAGGCTCTGCGGTATTATAATCCTCTAATTGAACATCATAGCGGAAACTGCGAGCCGACAGCAGCACAAGCCCCTCATGAGCTGGCCGATGGGCCTGATACTGGTATAGGCAGATCGTATGGTGTTTTTTATCGACCAAGGCTATGCCTTCCACTCCGGGTCGTATCTGCACTGCGAACGCCTCTACAACGGCTATTTCACCATCCGGCTCCTCGATAGCGGGCTTCTCGGATACCGCGGTCAACTGTCGGCTGAATAGTATAACCACTATTGCCGTCGATACTATGGTAATCAGCAGCAAAAGCGTGGTACCACCTGGGCCAAAACGCTTTAGCATAAAACTTAACTCCTTGACAAATAAGGAACTTACAACTATACATACTACATACTTATTATAGCCTGTTTAATATTAAATGCAAGCCAAATATTTTTAAGGTTTGATGTCTCCGCCAAAAGTGCCGAACGACCA
>DAOWIP010000409.1 GCA_030640865.1 Sedimentisphaerales bacterium
CACTGCGTTTGATTGTATGCGGTTCGACCAGTTGCACATCGGCGCGTATCCCGATAATGCTATGGACGGATTGGGATAGTTTATTCTGAAAATCTTCCAGGGCGCGTACCTTATCGCTGAAAACTTCCGGTGTTACTTCCACCTGCACTTCGATATTGTCCAGCCCTTTTTCCCGTGTCAGTATGATCTGATAATGAGGCAGTGTACCTTCGATTTTCAACAAAGCTTCCTCAATCTGGGACGGAAAGACATTAACGCCCCGGATGATAAACATATCATCGCTTCTTCTGCTTATGCGTTGAATCCGTCGAATGGTTCTGCCGCACGGGCATTTTTCTGTTATTATCCGGGTGATATCGCGCGTACGGTAACGAATCATCGGCATAGCCATTTTGCACAGTGTCGTAAGAACCAGTTCTCCTTCTTCGCCTTCCGGCAGCGGTTCGCCGCTTTCCGGGTCGACAATTTCGGGATAAAAATAGTCCTCGAAGATATGCAGTCCGCTTTGTTCGGAGCATTCGATCCCCACCCCTGGTCCTATTATTTCCGTAAGGCCGTATATGTCATAGGCCTTGATCCCGCTTTCGCGTTCGATAAACTTCCGCATCTCATCTGTCCACGGCTCAGCCCCGAAAACGCCCGCCCGGATCGGCAGGTCTTTGATATCGATCCCCATCTCGGCTGCCCGCTCGATGATATACACGAAATAGCTCGGCGTACAACAGATAGCCGTTACGCCAAAATCTTTCATAACCATTATTTGTCGCTCGGTATTACCGCCCGAAGTTGGGATAACTGTCGCCCCCAGTCCTTCTGCGCCGTAATGGGCGCCCAGTCCGCCCGTGAACAATCCGTAGCCGTAGGAGTTCTGGATAATATCGCCTCCATGCAGCCCGCAGGACGCGAATGTCCGCATCATGGCTTTGGTCCAGACTTCTATATCTGCCTTGGTATAAGATACTACAATAGGTTTGCCGGTCGTACCGCTTGAGGCATGCAGACGCACCACCTCCCGCATCGGACTGGCAAACATACCATAAGGGTATGTGTCCCGCAGATCGGCTTTGACCGTAAAGGGCAGCTTGGTAATATCATCAAGCGACTTCAGGGCGATGGGGGTCAGCCCACATTCTGTCATTCGCCCATGGAACAATTCAACGTGTTCATAAGCCCGATCAACAATCACTTTCAACCGAGCCAACTGCAACTTCCGTAACTGAGGGATCGGTAGATAGTCCGGTGCACTAACAGGATGGAATTCACTTATTGAGCTTTTATTCTTGCTACTCATCTGCCGTCTTCTCCTTGATATTCGTCTCTATTCCTGTAGGGTGGGGCTTTGCCCCACGCGTTTTTCTATGTCATTCCCGCGTAGGCGGGAATCCATCTTTTAAGTAGGGTGCGTTGTGTCGCACCATTTTTTTGTAACCGCTCACAGATTCTTTTCTCATTAGCCCCTCACTTTAGTGAGGGGTTCACAATGTGTATAAATTTTCTTTCAACCGTTTTAACGGTTTTCTATTCTTCTCTCTTCTTCTCTTCCTTTTCTTTTTTTCGTGTCTCGCGGCCCAGAGCGAATGCCTGCTTGTTCACATCGTGCAGTTTTTCCGGCAGGTTATCGCGGACGGCCTTAAGCCAATCTTCTTCCTTCAAATCCAGATGCCTGCTGAGAACACCCAGCAGGGCTACGTTCACACTGCGTTTGTTCGGCAATTTTCCATCGTCGATGTCATCGGGTGTTATCAAGACACCTTCATTGCGCAGTACCTGGCGATTGTTTTCAACCTGATCGGTCGCCAGTACCACCAGGTAATCCGCCTCGCCCGCGGGCACCATTGGACTGAGCACCTTTTCGCCGAAGCGTACTTCGCTGCTTACCGAGCCGCCGCGTTGGCTCATGCCGTGCAGTTCGCTTTTTTTTACATCAAAACCAGCGTGAAAGACAACCTCGGACAGGATGTCCGACGCCTTGAGAACTCCTTGGCCTCCCAAACCGGCAATCACTATATTGGTAACATTTTCAGTCATTTTTTATTGTTTTCTCCCATTCGCTCTTCATATTGTCGTTGTTTTCTGACCGCCAGCATACACGGCCTTCGCGTAATAATCACTGTCAGTTCCCGGCTGTCCAGAGATTCTTCCATAAGTTTTCTGAAACCATCCTTGTCTTTTGTCGGGTCGATCACAAACACCCGCGAAATCCCTATCGCCCCGGCCAGGTCCTCGAACACAAGTTTTGTAGTTGGCTGATAATCCAGTGTGCGTCCTGTTCCGGGATGTTCCTGCAGACCGGTCATTGCTGTTGTGCTGTTGTCCAGAATCAGTAATACATGGCCCTGCCGAGGTTTGTTATAGACCATCTCGACCACGCCGGTAATCCCGCTGTGCACGAACGTACTGTCCCCTATCACGCTGACAACTCGCCGGGCCTGTTTTTCCGGCAGCACATGCCTCAACCCCAGTCCGACACCTATGCTGGAACCCATACAGACACAGGTGTCCATCGCCTCGAACGGAGGCAGCACTCCCAGCGTATAGCAACCGATATCACCTGTAACGATACAATCAAGTTCTTTTAATGTCTCGAATACCGCTCGATGGGGGCAGCCCGGACATAGTTGAGGCGGCTTACCACGTGGCGGCACTGGTTCATCAGAAGTATCCTCGGCCAGAATCCTCTTTATGCGCCCCACGTTCAATTCGTTGAAGCGGTACATATCTGCCTTGCCTTCCACCATTATCCCTGCCGCACGCAGTGAATCGACCAGGTATGGATCACCTTCTTCTATGACCATACAGCAATCATATCCCTCGGCGAATTTCCTGATCTTATCGAGCGGAAGTGGATAGCTCATCCCCACCTTGAAAAACCCGGCCTGCGGTGCTGCTTCCTGAGCGTGCACAAAGCTGATACCGGAAGTAATTATCCCCAGCGAACTGTCTCCTTCGATGACTACGTTCAAGGACGAGCTTTCATTCCATTTTTGTATATCGGCAAGTTTTTTGCGCAGCCGTCGGTGCGCCGGACGGGCGTACGCGGGGATCATTACCCGTCCTTTGATATCTCTTGTGCAACCTGGCTTATTCGACGGCCCGTCTATTTTGCCAGTCCGAACAATGGTCTTCGAATGACACACCCGTGTCGTTATACGCAAC
>DAOWIP010000445.1 GCA_030640865.1 Sedimentisphaerales bacterium
GTCGGACGGCCTCGACGATCTGGGCAATCAGTAAATTGGCCTGGAATAACGGGATGTTCCAGTTGTCAGCGAGACGTAAAAGATCACGGCGTGAATCGAAACGGATCAGATCGCCTTCGAGACGATAAATCACCTCACGACAAAACAGGTCCTCTACCTGGGCCTGTTTTTTCCTTTCGGCGGCTGTACGTTGAGGTTGTTGGGGATGTGGTTCAAGCCGTCCGGCAGTCGTTTTGTCAGACAGGAGGAAATTCCTTTTTATGGCTGATTTAACCGGTGGACGGTCCGATATTTGTTTTTGGCCGGCCACGCGCCGAGCAAGCAGGCTTAACGGCCGGGCCGACAGACAGGGGGCGGGCATCGGAGACGAACCTTCCGCACCGGTTGGGTTGGAGGGATGTTTAAGGGCCTTATAGGCCCGCTGCACCGCGGTTAGTAAATCATTGCGATAAAAACGTAACGGCCCACGGCGGGTAAGACGTAAAAAACGCAGTTGGCTGCGTTGATAGGCCATGTCGAGCCGGGCCGGGGTTACCGGATGGGTCAATTGCAAAATTGTCAAATAATCATTAGACATATCAAGCTCTTTACTCAATGATAACAGATCGGCTGTGCCTTTGTTAAGGTATTAAATGGACCAAACAGACTGACGTGAAAAAAAAACACGGAAATGTATCGCTTATAACGGTTATAATGGTGTTACACAATAATCAGAACCGATAAATGACTGAAAAAAACCCGAAAAAAAAGCTGAAAAGACTGCTCATTACTCTGTTGATACTGACGGACATAGTGATGATTGTGGGCGTAATCGCCTATTTCCTGCTGATTTCTTCGCCAAAGGATTATCACCCGCAGGTGCCCGACAAGGCTCAACAAAAACAGGCGGAAGATACTATATGGAAGAAGTCCGAAGAGTACCACAATAATATGTATGAGACGAAACGTTTCAGCATGCGGTTCTCCGAGCGGCTGCTTAATACAATGCTTCTGCATAAGGAAACGCAGGAGTATTTCCGGAAACTCATTGGCCGATCGGTGCAATTTCCGCGGCAGCCCCAATTGAGATTGACAGGAGATATGATAGAAATTATGGGGCGATTCAGATACAAAAAGATAGATTTTGTAATGACGGCGGGTTTAAGTGTTGTCCTTACCGATTCCGGCCGTCTGAAATTGACCGTGAGACCGGTTAAATTCGGGCGGCTGACGGTGCCGTATTCTATGGTTCAGGATCGGCTCAGCAGGCTGCTGGTGGGTCTGGAAGAGCAGGAATTGAGAAACATAGCTGATAAGGAGGAATCGGCAAACAATACCAAAAACAAATTTTCGGCCGTTTTGCTCGAATTACTTGAGAAACGAGAGGTAATCCTGGACAATGAATACCAGGCTTTTAAAGACCGACGAACGCGTATAACAGGGATACGGGTCCGTAAAGGTCAGATAGAATTGGAGTTTCAACCGATGTTGAATGAAAAACGGTATTTGACAGACAGCGGGAATAGATAAGCGAAAAAAATAATGATACGGATAACACGAGGTATATCGTTATATGTCAACCCTATGGAGGATAAACTGCTTATGGGGTCGGCTGGCGTGCTTTCTTTGGACCGGGTGCCATTGGTGCTCTGGTTCACCTACGAAAGTTCTCGCCTCGACGAAAGCGGTATGGTAGTCAACGTAACTGAAATAAATAATGCGCTACGCAGTGAGTTGGGCAGGCAACCGGGTGGGATGCGTGACGCCAAGGCGCTATTAGACTGGGTGTGGGAGGTTATGCGGGACAAATTCAAGCATTGCCGATTGCGACGGCTGACATTGGATATTCATGACTCGCTTAGTATTATCAGGGATTCCGAGGAGCTTGAAATGATTCAGATTACCACAAAATATGAACTGGCGGCATCTCACCGGCTTTGGAACCGTAAGTGGGATGAGCAGCGGAACCGGCAGATGTTCGGCAAGTGCAGTAACCCGGCGGGGCACGGGCACAACTATTTGCTGGAGGTAACTATCAGCGGCAAACCCGATGCCGAAACCGGACAGGTGGTGTCTCCGGAGGATATTGACAGAATCGTTCGTGAACAGGTGATCGAGCGGTTCGATCATAAGAACCTCAATGAGGATACGCACGAGTTTGCCGAACGGATGCCTACAGTGGAGAATATGGCCCAGGTGTTCTGGGAGAGGCTCGCCGGAAGGTTTTCTAATGCCCAACTGGTGCGAGTCAGACTGTGGGAAACGTCAAAAACCTACGCGGAATATTACGGTCCCGAATATTCATCGTTGCAAAAGGGGGAAATAGTGATATAATCATATAGTTGTGCGATATGCTCATCGAGGGGGAAACAGCAAGCGCTAACAGCATACCAGGAGAATTAAAATGAACGGTTTTATCAAACACAATATCCCCGATAAGAAAGCCATTTTCATATTTGCAGGTGGGTTGGCACTGGCGATGCTGCTGGTCGGCAGCGGTGAACTGGCTGGTCAATATGAACGAGGCGGACCGGGAAATGATGCGCAAAACGCGGCTCAGCGTCTGGTAAAAATCGCGGAGATTATCTTACAGGAGCATGTTGTCGCGTTAAAGCCGCTGGGGGCCGATGATATACAGCAGATTGAAAAGCAACTTAAGGAACTCAAGCGTCATACCGGTATGCTCCCTCTGGACCAGCGGGCCTATATAGACCTGATAAAGGCGTATATAGCCCATTTTTCCGGTAATCGGCAGGACGCCCTGAAGTATGCCAGACTGGCGGCTAAACGCGCGCCGGAAAATACGGATATGTCCGATACCGAGATACTAATGGCTCTTTATTGGGAAGACTATAAGACAGCCAAAAAGCTGTTGGAAAAAAGAGAAGCCGGCAAAACCGCGGTGGAAAATGTTGTTATAAGTTGGCAGGCAAAATCGGTATCGACAAAAACAACATCGGTTTCTTCCGGGCCTTCCGAGCCTAATGAGCCGGGTGCTCCCGGCAAACTCCAGACTTCAAAGCAACTCTCGAAATGGGATTTATCAACACCACAGTCGAGCAAAGGCAGGCCGAAGAGTACGCCCGACAGAATGCCCCGGCGTAGTCCCGACAGGTCAACGAAAGAGAATGGCCGTGGGCTGTTTGTAGGTGGTGGTAGTCTGGGAGCTCTGGCACCGGTTGATCAGACGTATCTTCAACAAATGAAAAAGAAGTCGCGAATCGCCGCTGTCCAAAGAGAAATGTCGCCTCAGAACCAGAGAAGATCGAGCCATAACAGCATTTTAAACCTGCTGGTGGAGTATATGCCGTATAGCGATCTTGGAGAGGATTTTAAGAAAGTACAACTGCGCAATGTCAACGGCAGTTACTTCTACTTCGAGCCGGGAAATGGACAGGTACTCTGCGCATTGCTCTGGACTCTGCCGTCAGGTGAAACAGCGATGCGGTCTGCTGTTTCGCGCAAACGTCGTCGTCCAACTCCGAGAGTTAATTATGGGTCTTCATTCGAGGAAGGCGGGCCTGGCCCATATACCGCGGCGCGCGGGAGTGGCGGCCCCGGCCGACCTGGCGATGATCTATTAGTCGAGCCTTCGGAGGACCTGTTCACAAATGCCGATCAGTTCAAGTTCTTGTTCAGATTTTATCAACTCATGGGCAAAAAGCTCGGAACCGCAGGAAAGATTACATTTGTCGGGATCAACTTCAACAGGCTGGACGAGGGCAATAGAGAGCGAGTCTCCGGCATATTGATGGATCAACCGTGGCCGTGGTCTAACTGCCTGTATGATGAGGATGTTAATCGTGCCCAGCTCAGCGGTTTGGCGCCTGGCACTCCCTCAATGATGATTGTTGGTACGACAGGTAAAATATGCTATGTCGGCCCGACGGGCGGCGTTCTGCCCCGTATGATATTATTGCGGGAACTGTTCAAGGCTGTCGGAACAGCCGGTATGACTCCCTCGGCGCCACCGTCTATGACGGGAACATCCAAAGGCGGTGTTTTTGGCCTGCTTTTCGGTGGTGGAAAATTATCATCCGCTCCCTCGACAACTCCCCTGCCCAGTCCGACGGCGGAGAAGTCGTCGGCATCTTCCGTGGAGAAACCCGCAAAGCCGAAAGTCGTAACCATCGAGGAAAATCCCAGTATTCTCCAGGCCCGGCGCA
>DAOWIP010000594.1 GCA_030640865.1 Sedimentisphaerales bacterium
ATTCCTTATTCAGAGTTCAAGGTCGTAAGAGGCTCTAACAAAGACATAATTCGTGAGGGCGAATTTCCCTCCCTAACGAGTGCCGGCGATACAGGTTTTGTCAGAAATTTGCGACGGCGAATTGCCCTTGGTATTTCCACCAGCATAAATATCGGTCAGTAAGCATAACACCATAACTATCAGTTCCTGAACGAGTGCCGGCGAGACGCCGGCGATACAAGTTTTATTAGAGTACATAAGTTTTCAAAAGCTGAAACTCACACTTACACCGCCGTAAAGTTCGTCATCATCATTAACGCTGTCATCTATGGATAACTGATAGTTCAGGAACGGGGTTACACTTACTGGACCGGCATCTATACTGGTGGAAATACCAAAGGTCGCGTGCGACCAGTCGTTATCCGATCCGAACAGCCCGTCGTTATAGTTGATGTCTGTGAACAGGCTCAGGGAGTAGTCGGTTTCAGGGATGGCCAAGTCATAACTCAAGGCGAAAGTATGGTATCCGCCAGCCACATCACTTACACCCGACGAGGTGGGCCACAACTTACCGACGTAATAGCTCGGCACCAATGCGCTCTCGCCGATCTTTAACAGGTTGGGAATCGCCACACTTACCCCGATTTCCTGTGTGTCGGACATGTGATTGAGCTTTGGAAAATGAAAGTAAATATAATTCACGCCAAAATCCAGCGTATAGACTTCATCTTCAAAAACCGAAAACCCATAAGCTGCCGTATAGTCATATTCCTGCCAGACATTTATACCGTCACCATGTCCGTTACTGCCGGTCCCCATAGGAATCGCTCCCCATACATTCAGGCTGAACCCAGTACCAAACAGGTCAATATTCACACTGGGTTGAAACGCCGCATGGTCGTCGAAAAGGTCATAGCCCCGCCAGATATACTTACTGACGTATGTGGCGTCGAGATCGACAGCCAATTTGCCTGCGTCGTCTTCATCCTGTGCCATTGATACACAGGTCATACAACCAAACATCACCAGGGTTACTATCCCTGTCATAAGTCTTTTTTTTCTTCCCGCGATAATCATGTCCTGGTTTCTCCATTCATTTGAGACGATTGTTTTCTCAATTGCCAATAGTCCAAAAATGTTCTTTCGCCTGTACAGACTTCGATCAGATAGAACAATATTCAAGATTGCAATATCCGTGCCAAAAATTGTGCGATCGATAACTTGTTTGTTGCCAATAAGTTAAGGGGTGGCGGCCGTGTGTGTTTCACATTTTTTGATTACATATTTGTCATATCAATATTTTGTGTTACAATATTGTCGCTTTCGTGACTGATGTAGCGAACAAGAAGGAGTTCTTGATTATGTCTAAAGCAGGCTTCGATTTACAAAAGCGGATTGCGCATGCAACTCGCCACGTACAGGAATTGGATGTACTTTATAAAATCAGTCGGATTCTCGCGGCTGGTACTCGCCAGAAACAGGCTCTTGCGGAGGTTCTGGACGTCCTTGACAGTGAATTGGGTATGAACAGAGGCACAATAACGCTGCTGGTACCGGACGATACTGAAATCAGGATTGAAGTGGCGCATAAGCTTTCTCAGGAACACAGCCGCAAGGTGCGCTATCGAATGGGTGAGGGGGTAACAGGCAGAGTAATGCAGACGGGCAAGGCGATGATCATTCCGAAAGTATCGGAGGAGCCGTTGTTTCTTAACCGTTTCGAAAGATGGAATGTTACAAAAGAGGAGATGAGTTTTATTTGTGTGCCGATCTCGATCGGACAAGACGCGATAGGGACGATTTCGGTTGATTGCGTATTCGACAAAGCAGCGTCCCTTGATGAGGATATGCGGGTTCTCAGTATTGTCGCCAGCATGATTGCCAATGACGTCAGGACCAGGCGTGAAGAATCGCTTCTGCGACAGGAACTTGAGGACGAGAATTTGCGATTGCGTCACGAATTGGAGGACCGATTTCGCCCGGAAAACATAATAGGTAATTCCAATGCCATGCGTGACGTATATCGTGCGATTCAGCAGGTCGCCTCAAGCGACACAACGGTTCTTATTCGTGGTGAATCCGGCACAGGCAAGGAGTTGGTCGCTCATGCGGTTCACTATTCCAGTACCAGGGACAAGGGGCCTTTTATAAAAGTCAACTGCGCCGCGCTGAATGAAAATTTGTTGGAGAGTGAACTGTTCGGCCATGAAAAGGGCGCTTTCACCGGAGCGATACAGGGTCGCAAAGGTCGAATCGAGGAGGCGGATGGCGGCACATTATTTCTCGATGAAATAGGAGACTTTTCGTCTGTTACCCAGGTCAAACTTCTCAGGGTTCTTCAGGAGCGACAGTTCGAACGGGTCGGAAGCAATCGAACATTAGAAACCAACGCGAGAATTTTAGTTGCTACCAATCGCAATCTGGAAGAAGCCGTTGATAATGGGACTTTTCGCCAGGACCTTTATTATCGTATAAATGTTTTTCCTGTTTTTCTGCCGCCGTTACGTGATCGCAAGGACGACATTTTGCTGTTGGCCGATTATTTCGTTGAGCGATACTCGAAAAAAATGAACAAAGACATCAGGCGAATCAGTACGCCGGCAATTAATATGATGGTGGCATATCATTGGCCCGGCAATGTAAGGGAATTGGAAAATTGTGTTGAACGGGCGATACTGCTGAGTACCGATGGCGTTGTACACGGTTACCATTTACCTCCGACACTTCAGACTTCCGATGCGA
This sequence comes from Sedimentisphaerales bacterium, assembly GCA_030640865.1. Classification (GTDB taxonomy): domain Bacteria; phylum Planctomycetota; class Phycisphaerae; order Sedimentisphaerales; family SM23-30; genus DAOVXR01. Next base: position 2,722 of record DAOWIP010000594.1, read on the forward strand.
CCGATACCATCGGAACGGGATCGCTGCTGGAAAAGGTCAACTTGTTTGAGCGAGACATAATTGTGGACGCCCTGAAGCGTTCCAACGGCAACCTTGCCGCCTCGGCTCGGGACCTCGGTATTACAGCTCGTATAATAAGGTATAAGGTCAAATATCTGCAAATTGATCACAAACGATATCACAGAAAGAGAGGTTGATTTATGGCTGCGACGGCAAGTACCGGCCTTAAGGGACTTGATGAAATACTCGGCAATCTGCAAAAGGGCGATAATGTCGTATGGCAGGTTGACAGCGTAGAAGATTATCGTCAATTTGTTACTCCTTATGTTACCGAAGCTCTGACTGACGGCAGAAAAGTTATATATATGAGGTTTGCCAAACATGAACCTTTGATTGAGAATGAACCTGACGTTACTGTCCATCAGTTCGACGCGACCGGAGGCTTTGAATCGTTTTCAGCGCAGATTCATACTGTTATTTCACATCATGGACTTGGAGCGTATTATGTATTTGACTGCCTTTCCGACCTGCTTTCGGCCTGGGCTACGGATTTAATGATCGGCAATTTCTTTAAGGTTACCTGTCCTTATCTTTTTGAGTTGGACACTATCGCTTATTTTGCCATATTGCGAAACTCTCATTCATTCCAAACCGTGGCCAGGATTCGCGAGACAACCCAGGTTTTATTAGACCTGTTTAATTTCGAGAAGCATTTCTATGTACACCCTCTGAAGGTCTGGAATCGTTATTCGCCGACTATGTTTCTGCCGCACGTGCAACAGGGAGAAACATTTTCACCGATTATGAGCAGTATTGACGCGACAAATTTATTCTCGCATATTTCCGAGAATAAGCTGAATGGTTCAACGAGATCGTTAGACTATTGGGATCGATTATTTATGAAGGCCGAGAATTTATTGGCGGAACCTTCCGATTCCGGGGAAGTTAAAGAAATTGTCAGAAAGCTTTGTGGAATAATGATTGGGCGTGAGAAGAGAATTTCGGATCTCGCTGAAAATAACTTTTCTCTTAAGGATTTGATTAACATCAAAAGCAGATTAATCGGAAGCGGTTTCATTGGTGGCAAAACGGCTGGTATGCTGCTGGCGCAAAAAATACTCTTGAAAGACAAATCTTTTGATTGTAATAAGCATTTCGAACCTCACGATTCGTTTTATGTGGGTTCGGATGTCTTTTACAGCTATATAATTGAAAACGGCTGGTGGAAACAGCTTATGGAGCAGAAAACCAGGGAGGGTTATTTCACGGCAGCCGCTGAAATAAAAGAAAATCTCCTGCGTGGTAAGCTCCCGAAGCAAATACAACAACGACTTCAGGAAATGGTGGAGTACTTTGGCCAATCACCTATTATCGTACGTTCCAGCAGTCTGTTGGAGGACTCTTTTGGAAATGCCTTCGCCGGCAAATACGAAAGTATATTTCTTGTCAATCAGGGTGATCCGGAACAACGCTATTCTCAACTCGAAGAGGCCGTTCGAAGAATTTATGCAAGTACAATGGACGAAAACGCGCTGACGTATCGTTTTCAACGGGGTCTGGACCAGCAGGACGAACAAATGGCCCTACTGATTCAGCGGGTATCGGGTTCGCACCGGAAGCGTTACTTCTTCCCTGAGCTGGCAGGTGTGGGAGTCTCTTATAATACCTTCGTTTGGAAACCGCATCTCGACCCGAAAGCCGGTATGCTGAGACTGGTTTCAGGGCTTGGTACCAGGGCGGTTGATCGCGTTGAGGACGATTATCCCCAGATAATTGCTTTGGACGACCCACTGCTCAGGCCTTATGCCGGAAAGGAAGATGCCGCAAAATTCTCGCAACATAATGTCGATTTGCTCGACACCAATAATAACTGCCTTAAGACTGTTCCGTTGCGTGAGCTGCTCGATGAAGAACTTGATTTGCGATTGGACCTGATAGCTGTACCCGACCGGGAAGCCGAGAGAGCAATGAAAGAACTGAATATAAAGGGACAGCGGGCATGGGTACTGACATTTGAAAAACTTTTATCGGAAACTGATTTTACTCGAACCATGCAAAAAATGCTGAAAATACTGGAAAACCATTATCAATATCCGGTTGATATAGAATTCACCGCCAATTTCACAAAAGAGGGCAGCCTTAAGATTAATCTGGTGCAATGCAGACCGTTGCAAACCAAGGGATTGAGAGCGAATGTGGACATCCCGAACGACATTAAGGAGGAGGACATCCTTTTTGAATCTTGCGGATATACAATGGGCGGCAGTATTATGCAGCACATAAAAAGGATTATTTATGTTGATCCGGAGGCTTATTCGCAGGCGACTCTTACTCGTAAATATAGTGTAGCGAGAATAGTAGGAAACCTGAACAGGCAAATAACGAACAGAGAGGCCGCGCCAACCATACTGTTTGGACCGGGCAGATGGGGGACAACCACGCCGAGTCTTGGTGTGCCTGTCAGTTTTTCCGAGATCAACAATATTGCGGTGTTGGTGGAAATCGCTCATGAAGGTGGGAATTTGATGCCGGAGCTTTCTTTTGGAACTCATTTCTTTCAGGACCTGGTTGAAACTGACATCTTTTATGTGGCTCTTTTTCCGCGAAAAGAAAATGTGAAATTTAATGCGGAATGGTTTTCGCAGACGCCTAATTTACTGACCGAATATTTACCAGAAAGCAGCAAGTACACAGACATTATCAAGGTACACGAAATCGGCCGCGGACAGTTACAAATCATGTGCGACATAATATCTCAGAAAGCTGTTTGTTTTTTTACAAGGCAAAAATAAAGTAGGGGCACGGCATGCCGATCGGTTATGAAGTATTTACCGGCAATCGGACTGGCCTGGGCGATGAACCCAGACGGATATTGGATGAATTGTCAAAAATCAATATTGTTGATGTGATCCTGCCGACCCGCAAGGGGATTGAAATCCGGAAACGGCGTATCACTCAACCCAACGAACACCAGGCAATTCTGCTGTAAAGACCGGCCTTTTCCCTGATGGCTGGGCCATCTGTGTTCAAATCCACTATAAAAATAAAGGCTCCTCACAAGAATCTGCACAGAATATGAGGCTAAAAACTGCTGTATCCTATTAATCTGCGAGGAGATACGTTATTTGTTCCAGAGGATCCAAGATATCCTCCAGCCAGCCTTTACTAACGCACAACCATTGTTCTCTTCGACATCTCCGTAAAGCTGCCTTGATGATTTGCATATGCTTGTTAAATCGGGCACCGATGGTTTTTAAACAATGTTGACGATATGCCGAAAAATCACTCGCAGTAAGATTAACAATTAAAGTATTTTGTTTGATAAATTTGGCTAAATGCCTGAAGACATACTTGGCATCTAAAGCATGTCTGTCACTACAATTTTCATAATACCATGCCACATAGGCATTTGCCACATCTGCTATTGTCTTGACATCATATTGTCCGGTCGCTATATTACTACTATAAATGATAGGTGCCGGCTCTGGTTCAGGGCCCTTCTGCCGGTTATCAGCGATAAAACGCTCATAGTTGCCCCGGGCATCTTCGACGGTTTTGCCATCTTGAATACTTCAGGAGTTAATGCTTATTACATTGTGATAATGGCACAAAGGCAAGATAGCAAGTATATTTCGGTAGTTTTTTCGGTACTTATCCTTTGGGCCCGTAGCTCAGTTGGTTAGAGCAGTGGACTCATAATCCATTTGTCGTAGGTTCGAGTCCTACCGGGCCCATTTGCGTAACTCACGGGCTACACGTTATTTATGCAGGAAAACACATTATGGGAAAATGTGGTTCCAAAACCAGAACGCGATTAACGCGACGGGATTTTCTAAAAAGAACCGTTACGACCACGGCTGCGGGTATTACCGTGCCCTGGCTCGTACCTGCCTCGGCTCTGGGAACCTATGCCCCAAGTAATCGCATAACCCTCGGGTTTATCGGTACAGGGGGGATGGGCTCGAATAATCTCCAGGGGTTCCTGCCCAAAGAAGAGGTTCACGTACTGGCAGTCTGCGATGTGGAAAAAGGCAGCGATCAATACGGACACTGGTTTAACAGAGACGGCTGGCTCGGTCGAGAACCAGCCCAAAAACGCACCGAAGACTTCTATGCCCAAAAAAACGGCAGGGGCAGCTACAAAGGTTGCGATGGGTATGTGGATTTCCGCGACCTACTGGAACGCGCCGACATAGACGCTGTTGTGGTTTCGACTCCGGACCATTGGCACGCCATACCCGCTATTATGGCGGCCCAGGCAGGCAAGGATATTTACGGCGAAAAACCGCTGAGCCTGACAATTGCCGAGGGCCGGGCAATGGTTAAGGCTGTAAAGCGTTACGGTGTGGTCTTTCAGACCGGTACCCATCATCGCTCGGTTGATCAACACCTGCGCTATGTATGCGAACTTGTACGAAACGGACGTATCGGCACACTAAAAAAAATAATATCGCACATCGGGACCAACAACCGTGAATCACCATCTGTTCCCTGGAAACCCATGCCGATCCCCAATGGGTTCGATTACAAGATGTGGCTCGGCCCGGCGCCCCTGGCGCCCTATCATCGCGCCCGCTGCCATTACTCCTTCCGGTTTGTTCAGGACTATTCAGGAGGACAAACCACAAATTTGGGCGTCCATGCCCTGGATATTTGCCAGTGGGCCAATAATACCGAACGTACCGGGCCGATAGAAGTCGAGGATATGGGCAGTGAGTTCCCACAAGACGGACTGTTTAATACGGCGACGAAAGTGGGCTTCCGGGCACGCTACGCGAACGGCGTTGAGATAATCTGCCAAACCAACACGGATGGTGTGACCGCTCGCTTCGAAGGAACCGAAGGATGGATCGAAACCACTTACAAAACATTCAGAACCTATCCCCAGTCGCTGAAAACATCGGTTATCAAGCCAAACGAAATACAACTTTATAAAAGCATCGATCACAAACAAAATTTTATTGATTGCATCAAATCACGACGCGAACCAATTACCCCAGTCGAGGTCGGCCATCGTTCCACCAGCGTGTGCCTTCTGGGCAATATTGCCATGCTGCTCAAACGAAAAATACGCTGGGACCCTCAAAATGAACGTTTTATAAATGACGACCAGGCGAATCGGATGCTGAGCAAGCCTCTGCGGGCACCGTGGAAACTGTGATCCGATGGGTATAAAAACTTTTTTCCCTTACCCTTATCGTTTCTAACAAGACTTTTGCAAAAGCCTTATCGTATGTCATCATTATTAATACGACTCCTCGTAAGTAAAATCGCTATGTCCTCAGTGAACTCGGGGATATTTAATTTTCCTGATTTTTCAATGCGAAAGGTTGACAGTTGTGTGGTGCTTCCGGTTTTTGGGTTGAAGGTTTGGGCCGAGTAACGGCCGGCCGGCAGGTTGATCTGAATTTCCAACTTCCGTCGTTCGCAGGGTTCCTGTTGATACAGCTTATTATCCACGAAATAAAGAATATACTGACCTTTACCATCCATAGAAGCGGCATATCCATAACCGGTTACCTTTTTGGGCAGCACACCCACGGCCGGTACCAGGGCCGCCATGTCATACTGGCCCAGCAGCTTGCGAAAGATATTGAGCCACTCGCGCAGCGGCCGGCCGTCGATCTTCCGGCCGTCTGCAATGGGTGCTTTGCCGGAGCCTGTTTCGTCGGCAGGAATGAACGTCCAATCGAGATTATTATATCCGGCGCCACCTGATAGAATGGTCTCCCAAGCTTCGGCACGATTGATGGCGTACCGTTCCTGGGAACCCTTTCTTTTATGGTGTAGAACACCCGAAAAAGTCTCGTCAAATACGATCGGTTTGCGGAACAGGCTGTCACGTTTACGATAGGCCAACCAGATGTTCCCCGCTCTTGCCAGCCATTGCGGCTCGGTTGAAATTCCAAAATCAGAGATGTAATGATAGTTGATAATGTCGATGTCCGGGTTTTTGCTGATAACGATGTCGTCGGGGTCGGGGTTAACGGCGATTAAGTGTCATTTTGGTAAATCCTTCTCAACATGACGAATGACAGAGGCCAGGTGGGCATGCCAGACGGTCACCTTCTCCTGCCACTTTTTCGGAAAACTCTTACCATAGGGTTCGTTGCAGATTTCGTAGTACACGTTGTCGAATTCGTTTAATTCCGTGACGATTTTGCGAACGAAGCGCTCCTGGAATTTGACGATGGTTGGGGCTTCCAACGTCATGAACTGCCTGTGGTCATCAAGATCGCTGCCGAGGCCGTTTATGTTGCTGACCTTGCTGCACGGGAACAGATCGTACGCGTGGCCGTATGGATTACAGAACAGGACAATCTCGCAAATCACTCCATGCTCGGCACACTTTCTCACATAGTCTTTCAAACGTGCGAAGTAGGCCGGGTTCCACTGATTCAAATCGAATTTGTCGAGTCCATCTTTTGCTTTGCCGTGGCCACAAATGCGTTTCCAGGGCAGCACGGAGGCCTCCGGTCTTGGAGCCAAAGTGTTCATCGCTCCCAAAGCGGTGATGCTGTGTAGTCCTTCGCGGTAAAAGGTGAATACGCGGGTTGCGTTCTGTTCGGTATGCCGCATCTCTTTCAGATAGACCTCGTAGTCGAAGTCTGCATTGAGTACGGCGCCGTAGTGTTCAGCGGAGGTGAGAATCTTAAAAGGCTTTCCCTTATACAGGAAACAGCGGTGATTTTTGGGGTGTACGGAAAAAACATGGCCCGGCTTGCTGCGCATCTCTTTTGGGGTTTGCGCGTAAACGGCAGATTGCGTACCAAACCGAACAACCAGAAAGACTAATACCAGGATCGAATAACTCAGTTTATTTTTTCTCATTTTTGCTCCATTTATATTATGATGGTGCTTTTGCTGGATATATAGAGACTTATAGCCGGTTTTGCTATTGGAATCGGTCGAGTAAAACTGCTATGTCCTCAGTGAACTTGGGGATGTTCAACTTCACTTTTCCCTCACTTTGAAGCATTGGCAACTTTGTTTTTAGGCCGGTTTTGGGGTTGAAGGTTTGAACCGAGTAACGGCCGGGCGGCAGGTTGATCTGAATTTCCAACTTCCGTCGTTCGCAGGGTTCCTGTTGATATAGCTTATTATCCACGAAATAAAGAATATACCGACCTTTACCATCCATAGAGGCGGCATATCCATAATCGGTTATCTTTTCGGGCAGCACGCCCACAGCCGGTACCAGGGCCGCTATGTCGTACCGGCCCAGTAGCTTGCGAAAGATATTGAGCCACTTGCGCAGCGGCCGGCCGTCAATCTTTCGGCCGTCCAGGAGGGGCGCTTTGCCGGTGCCGGTTTCGTCGGCTGCGGTGAACGTCCAATCCAGGCTGCTGAATCCGGCACAACCGGAAAGTATGGTCAGCCATCCCTCTGAGCGATTGATCGCGTACCGTTCGGCAGGCTTCTTGCCGACAACACCGCTGTAGTTCTCGTCATACACCAGCGGCTTGCGGTAGTGGTCGCGCTTGCGCAGGAATGACCATGTGCGTACTCCGGGGGGGTAGTGATGGTTAAGGATGTCGATGTCCGGATTTTTA
>DAOWIP010000056.1 GCA_030640865.1 Sedimentisphaerales bacterium
CTTGCCTCTCTGCAACAGCGATTGGAAAAACTAATCGAAGACGCCCAAACCCCTTCGGTTAAATCCCTTGCCCATAGACTGATGCGGACCCTGGCCCGTGCTGAACTGGCTCGGAACGCACTGAAAATATCACTGTCCCAGGATGAACGCCTGCGGGTAACCCTTGAGGAGATCGACAAGAAAGTAGAATTGCTCGTTTCGACCCGGACCCCGGCCGGTATGAAACAGCAGGAGAGTGTTATCCAGGGAATTTTAGAGCCATCGGCGGTCTTTACCGCAACGAATCAGAACCGTCGCTTTCTGGTGCTTGGTGATGATGATCGTATTGTCTGCTATGCGGTATCCGGCCTTGACGGCCTGGACCTGGCGCAATGGCTCGGCAAAAAAGTTTCTCTTGTCGGCAGAACCAGATTCGACGCCTTCGGTAAAACCCGAATCCTTTATGTAACCGGTATTATCGAGTTACCCTCCATAAAGAATAAGTAAATTGTCCCGTGAAACGAATAGCAGAAGAAACGCAGGATGTTTTCAGGTAGTAAGCGATTATTCCCCTGCCGGTGATCAGCCCCAGGCCATCGAAAGTCTTATCGACGGAATAAACCGCGATCAGCGTTACCAGACACTTATGGGCGTAACCGGTTCGGGTAAAACCTTCACTATGGCCCACGTTATCCAGAAGGTCCGCAAGCCCACCCTTGTCATCAGTCATAATAAAACCCTCGCCGCTCAGCTTTATGAGGAATTTAAGGAACTGTTTCCTCAAAACGCCGTCGAGTATTTTGTCAGCTATTATGACTATTATCAACCTGAGGCATATATCCCTCAGCGCGATATCTATATCGAAAAGGACGCCTCCCGCAACGATGATATAGATCGCCTTCGCCTCAGCACTACAACTTCACTGATGTCCCGTTCGGATGTAATTGTGGTTGCCTCGGTCTCATGTATCTATGGTCTGGGTTCTCCCGAAGATTATAAGCACATGGTCGTGCCGTTGCGAGTGGGGCTGACCGTCGATCGTGATGATATGCTCCGTAGTTTTACCGATATTCTTTACGAGCGGAATGATGTAGGGTTCGACCGCGGTAAGTTCCGTGTCCGCGGCGATGTGATAGAAATCTGGCCGGCATACGAGGAGTTTGCTGTCCGTGTTGAAATGTTCGGCGACGAAATTGAGAAGATATCACTTGTCAACCCCATTAGCGGCGAAGAATTGGCCCGGGAACACCAGACCTTTATTTATCCGGCACAGCATTATGTTATGCCTGAAGATCGTATCGAGTCAGCCCTGGCATCTATTTCAGCGGAGTTGGATGAGAGACTGTTACAGTTGCGCGGTGAGGGCAAATTACTTGAGGCACAGCGGCTTAGCGCCCGTACTCGCTACGATATGGAAATGGTCCGCGAAGTTGGCTATTGCAGCGGAATCGAAAACTATGCCCGTCATCTTGCCGGTCGGCCCGCCGGCACCCGCCCACACACCCTGATTGATTACTTTCCTGATGATTTTCTTGTGTTTATCGATGAATCGCACGTTACTATCCCGCAATTACGGGCTATGCACGCCGGCGACCAAAGCCGCAAGACCGTTTTGGTCGAGCACGGTTTTCGATTACCCAGTGCTATGGACAACCGTCCTTTGCGCTTCGATGAGTTCGAATCGCTGATAAACCAGGTCGTTTTTGTCAGTGCCACCCCCAGTCCCTACGAACTGGAAAAGTGCGGGGGAGCCGTTGTTGAGCAGATTATTCGGCCCACCGGTCTGATCGACCCGGAAATCCGAGTCGAGCCTGCCCGCGGCCAGGTGCCTCACCTCCTGGGCCAGATCGAAAAACGAGTTGTTGCCGAGGAGCGAGTGCTCGTTACCGTTCTGACCAAACGTCTTGCCGAGGACCTCAGCAGTTATATCAGGGAAAAGGGCCACCGCTGCCAGTATCTGCATAGTGAAATCAAAACTCTCGAACGTGTCGAAATCCTCCGCCAACTTCGGTTGGGCGAATTTGATGTTCTGGTCGGTGTTAATCTGCTTCGTGAGGGGCTTGACCTGCCAGAGGTCTCGCTTGTTGCCATTCTCGACGCCGACAAGGAAGGCTTCCTTCGCAGCGAAACAGCACTGGTTCAGACGATTGGACGCACTGCCCGTAATGTTAATGCGCAGGTTATCCTTTACGCTGACACCATTACTAATTCTATGCGTCGTGCAATTGATGAGACCAACCGCCGCCGAAGTGTGCAGCAGCGGTATAACACCGAACACGACATAACACCTGAAACCGTCAAAAAAGCGATCCGCGATGGTTTCGAGCATGAGCTTCAGGCCCGCCGACTCGCTCAGCAGGCCCTTACTCACGACGAACAGGAATACGAACGCGAGGAGCTTATTGCCATACTGGAAAAGGAGATGTTCGCCGCCGCCGAAGCACTCGAATTCGAAAAGGCTGCCCAACTCCGCGACCAGATAAAAGAACTCCACGACGCCCCGGAACTAAAAAGCTCTAAAACCCATAAAAGACGAAAAAACGTGAAACATAAAAATTAAATTACCATAAAAAAAGCAGACTTGAAATATATCGTTACTCGGTTATAGTGAAAAAATGGCGAAAATGAAGAAAAAAGATATTGTGAAGTATTGGCTGGATACGGCTGAGCAGGATTATAAAACCGTAGAGCATCTGTTCCAAACCGGTGATTATCATTGGGGGCTGTTTATCGGTCATCTCGTTGTGGAAAAAATGTTTAAGGCATTGTATGTACAAAAATACGATGATAATCCGCCACGTCTGCACGATTTGGTTAGATTGGCTGAGAAATGCGGCCTGAAACCGGATGATGAAATGCTCGGCAAACTTGAAATGATCTCTCGATTTAATATAAGTGTCCGATATCCGGATTATCAGCGAGAATTTTACAAGATTTGTACTAAATCATTTTCGCTTGAAGCGTTGGAAACAATTAAAGAGGTAAAAACATGGTTGCAAAGTGTGATCCAGGCCTAATGGTCATAGCCAGGCAATATATAAATGTTTTGCGTGAGAATGGCATACAGTTTGAATCGGCATGGTTATTTGGTTCCTTGACCAAAGGCCGGTCCGATCTGGACAGCGATATAGATATTGCGGTGATTATGCCGGATGTAAAGGATCGATTTTTCAAGGAAGTCGAATTGACAAAATATCGCCGCAAGATTGATAGTCGTATTGAGCCTCATATACTTGCTGTTGATGAATCGGATTGGCCGTTTGGCCGGGAAGTGATGAGAACGGGAATCAGGATCGTTTAAGTTGCATATTAGTAATTGACTTCGGACAATAATTTATGTCGTGATACACATACGCTATACTGGTTCACAACAAATGGCAGGGGAAAACATGCAGCCGCCAAATCCGGAATCTTATTTACAACTAATCGACCTGGCACGCAATGAGGACCTGGGCGATGGTGATATTACCAGCCGGGCGACAATTCCCGCCGACCAACAGGGTTTGGGCAGTTTGGTTTTTCGCCGGGCCGGCATACTCTGCGGCATCCCTGTTCTCGAGCAGGTACTCCATTGTTACGATGAAGGCCTGTCGTTACGAAACGCCCTTAATGATAGTCGATATGTCGATGCCGATACTACTGTCGCTGAGGTGATCGGTTCTATGCGTTCACTATTGGCTGCCGAGCGGGTAATGCTTAATTTTCTACAGCGGTTAAGTGCCGTCGCCACTCTTACCGGGCAATATGTTAAGGCAATCGAAGGCACGGCAGCGAAAATTTATGATACACGCAAGACAACGCCCGGTTGGCGCGAACTTGAAAAATACGCTGTTCGTTGCGGCGGCGGCTGTAACCATCGCCACGGCCTTTACGACGCTGTTCTGATCAAGGATAACCACATGGCTACCCTGGGCGAGTGTGATTTATACGCAGCGCTGACCGCCATTGTCCAAAAAATACGTTCGGCCAACCGCCAACCCGACTTTATTCAGGTTGAGGTTGACACAATTGATCAACTACGTATTGTCCTGAAAGTCGAGCAAATTGATATAATCCTTTTGGACAATATGACGCCTGTTCAGCTTTGCGAAGCGGTAGCGATACGTAATGAAATTTCGGCCTCGGCCGGCGTTCAACTTGAGGCGTCCGGCGGCATTACCCTTGAAAATATTCGTGCGATAGCCGAAACGGGCATCGAGCGTATTTCCGTCGGCGCCCTGACCCACTCCGTCGGCAACCTGGATGTCGGCCTGGATATAAAGTGCCCTTAACATTATTGCAATTATTAAGAACTCATCAAGGCCGATGGCTTACTATGGACGCGTTGCAGGCGGCTGTTCATTTGCCACCGCCGACTATTCTTCAGAGGATCGATCAACTCCGGCAAATGGGTCATCATATCGAAACCACCCCCGCCTATGGGTTTCGTCTGTCGGGCTATATTGAAAAGTTGACTGCCGAACTGATTGAGCACGGCCTTGGGACCTGCCGTATCGGCCGGAAGGTACTGGTATATGAAACAACTGATAGCACTAACGACGTTGCCTGGCATTACGCACGTGAAGCAGGTTTCGACGGCCTAACTGTTTTTGCCGAGCATCAGCGTGTTGGTCGCGGTCGTCTGCGTCGCCATTGGTCGGCCCCTGCTCGAAGTAGTATTTTATGTTCGATTCTTTTGAGGGGCTTTCCCTCCCATGCGGGTCAAAAGCTGACCTTACTATCCGGCTTGGCCGTTGCCGAGGCTGTCGAGGATGTAAGCTCGGTATCTATGCGGATTAAGTGGCCCAATGACATTATTGCCTCCGGCAGAAAACTGGCCGGTATTATGGTTGAATCGCGAAAAGTAAATGATGCTTCTGCCTGTGTTGTCGGCATTGGTATTAATTGTTTGCAGACTACCGATGATTTCGAACCCGAACTGCGAGCGACGGCTGTTTCTATCCGTCAGTTGATCGATAAAGACGTGGATCGTCTGCGATTGGCTCAACAACTTTTAATTCGTATGGATCAATGGCTTGTCTCGCTGGACAGTGATCAGGGCAGTGGTCTGCATGACAAATGGCTTGCCCGTTGCGATAACATCGGCCGAAGACTTGCTCTGGTCCAGGACGGTTGTGAATATGTCGGCCGGGTCATCGACGTCAGTCCGGACCAAGGACTGCTTTTGCAGCTTGACAGCGGCCCAGTCAGGTTCTTCGATCCGGCCACCACCTCCGTTCAGTCCTGAAACCTGGTACTTTCGTAACATTTTAGCCAAGTGAAGTAATGCTTGGAAAACAATGTTATCTGTCAGATTAAATGGTGCGATACATCGCACCCTACTTAACCCAAGTTCCACAGTTATGGGCGTAAAAGGCTGTTTTTGAAGGCTGAGGGCGGAAAGTCTTCACTACATTTCATTTTAACTTTTAATTCGTCGAGGCAGATCAAGGCCTAAACGCGACAATAAAATCGCTTGGTGCTC
>DAOWIP010000419.1 GCA_030640865.1 Sedimentisphaerales bacterium
GATAGAACCGGAAAAATTTCTTGCGATGGACTCAGGCTCGGTATCAAAACCTGTACAGGGATTGGCTACGCAGGAACCTGTCTACGGACTGCCTGCTCTATGGATAGCGGAAGCCGATAAGGAAGCCGCTGAGATCAGCGGATATACGGTCATCGATCCGGAATCCGTACTCATTACGCACCTTTCGGAAACGCTCAGCCGTTATGCTAACGAACTGCTCACACGCGAAGATGTCCAGAAACTCGTCGACCGTCTGCGGCAAACCCAGCCGTCACTTGTCGGTGAAGTCGTCGGAGAGACCATAAACATTGGCCTGCTGCAGAAAATACTCCAGAATCTATTAAGAGAAAATGTTTCGGTCCGGGATCTGACCCTCATACTCGAAACACTCGGCCAGAACGGTACACGCACAAAGAGTACTGCCCTTCTTACGGAGGTATCGAGAAAATCGCTCATAAGAGCAATTACCGAACAGCACAAGGACATGACCGGAACAATAAATGCCATAACACTCGACCCGGCGCTGGAGCATCATCTTGTATTGACGCTCAACCAACAAGGTGAATCGATGTCCCTGGAAATACCGCCGGAGATGGCCGCCGAACTTAACAGAAAAATTGCCGACGCGTGGAAATCGGCTATGGATAAATCTTATGATAATGTCATCGTACTTTGTGACGCAAGGATCAGATCCGCGCTGTTTAACCTCATAGAAAGGACTATACAGCGTTTACCTGTCGTTGCCTACGATGAGATCGTACCAGGAACCAATACCGTACCCGTAGAAACGGCAAAACTTACTGAAACCGCCGGCATGTTGAACGCCCACAGCCAAACAGTTGGCGTTTGATCTTATAAACATTAAACGGAGAGAACATTGAGAAAAAAAATTCGCTCAGTAGCGGCAACCGCGGCGGTTATGATCTTCTTCCTGATGTCCATCGTCAGTTGGTTCACGGGTGTCTCTCCGGGCACCGCTTCTGTCCGTGCTTGCGGAGGCGCTGTTATTACATATTTAGTATTTTCGATAGCGGGCAGCATGATCGCCAATATTATCATAAATGAAATGGTGAAAAACAGATACCACAAACTTGCCGAAAAGGATAATATTTAGTGCCTGTAAAAGCAAAAAAAACTGACGCATATCGGGCTCCTGACTCAACCGCTGCCTTTGCTGCTGAGTTTATTGCTCCGGCTGAACCGGCGATTGATAACTCTCATCTTCAGGGTGCGGCGATAAAGGCTTACGGCAGGCAGACCCGCAAGGATCGCGAAGATAAGATGATCCTCGATTTTCTGCCGATGGTTTACAAAATAGTCAACAAAGTCGTGTCATATCTCCACCCTCCGCTTTCAAAAGACGATCTCGTATCGGCAGGGACCATTGGATTGGTAAAGGCTGCACGCGATTTCGATACGTCACGCAACGTCGAGTTCAAGACCTACGCCTACATCCGCGTAAAAGGCGCGGTAATAGACGAGCTGAGAGGCTGGTCATTTGCGCCGTCAAGCCTGAAAAAACAATTCGATCGCGCACAGGAGGTTCTCGCAGAACTTACCGAAAAAAACGGCGTAGCGCCCGACGACGATCAGCTTGCCAAAGCTCTCGATATGACAACGACTAAAATGTACAAAATGTTCGAAAACGCACGCGCAAGGCATTTTCTCTCCATCCACGGTCTAAACGACGAAAGCCCGGCGCTCGGAGCTTCACTCGTATCGCCTAACGCCGAAATGCCCGACGACAGAATGGTCTTTGAAGAAATGAAAATACAGCTTGCAAAGGCAATATCGGAGCTTAACGAAAAACAACGCAAGATCGTAATACTTTACTATACAAAGGAGCTTACAATGAAGGAGATCGCCGCTGTCCTTGAGATAACCGAGTCAAGGGTAAGCCAGCTCCACGCAAGTTCGATGTTCAAACTTTCAGGAAAATTGAAATTATACAGAGACAGTATTTAGCGTCTAAAAAAGGAACCACGAATGAACACCAATGACCACGAATTGGGTCAAATGTTGAAACAGGAAAGACAAACTCGTAGGATGGGCAGCTTGCCTGCCCATCGATAATGTGA
>DAOWIP010000384.1 GCA_030640865.1 Sedimentisphaerales bacterium
AAAATATTCCAGCCGGCAATCTTGAGATAAATCGCATGAAAAACTGCCGGTCAACCCTAAAATCCATATAACTAACTGAATTTACAATAAGTTATGATATTTTTCGTGGCGGACCACGGCCGACCTTGTACCTGGAATAAGGACTTACGTTAATTTTGCTGATGTGAGAAATAACGACTTACAGCGTTCATCTTTCCGGTGCGAATATTCCCGGCAAAGGTTTGAGGACACCTTTTTGATCAACATGCACTAATATTGTCCTGCCTTCCGCTATAACTTGTTTATCTTCAATACGTTGCAGATTATAGAGATGTTCCAGCCGCACACGATCGACTTTACCGGTTGATGTTGTAAGCAGCAATTCATCGTCATAATGGGCTGGCGATCGAAAACGGCACTCAAGTTGTGCTATCACCAGAGCAAGACCGGAATCTTCCAAAGTCTTGTAATCACAACCATTTATGCGCAAAAGCTCAGTTCGGCCCATCTCAAAATAGCGGGCAAACACACTATGATGGACAGTGTTTTGCCGATCAACTTCGTAATATCGGACCCTGATAGTTGTCTGACAGGTTGTAATATTGCAATGTGATATCATAATATTTTTGCCCTTTGAGTTTGTAACACTTAAATATAGCCCTGTAACACCGAAATTTAGCTCAATCTGTTTGACAAAAAGGGGTTTTGGTGTTATACTTTTATGTTTTTACGTGAGGCTAAGTTTCTAATTTTGCATTACTTATAGGCGTGAGAGTAACAAGGAGTTTTGTGTCCACTTTTTTTGATGATAATCATATCCGGCAAATTCTGCAAGCCGTTAATATAGTTGAAGTTGTGGGAAATTATGTCGCCCTGAAGCGGCACGGCAGAGAGATGTTGGGGCTTTGCCCATTCCACAACGACACCCGCCCTTCGTTCAACGTTAGTGAGAGCAAGCAGATATTCAAGTGTTTCGCCTGCGGCGTCGGCGGAGACGTCATCAAGTTTATTATGCTGCGGGAACAGATGACCTTTCCGGAGGCAGTGCGATTCCTGGCCGAGCGAGCAGGGGTGAAGTTACCCGAAAGAAAGACGAAAAACAGTCCCGATAGTGCGGTTGATCGAAACGAGCTTGAGAAGCTAAACCGTTGGGCAGCAAGGTTTTTCAGAAGTCAATACGATAAAACTGAAACAGGACGCATCGCCCGTGAATATGTAAACGACAGACAGATAAACGAAGAAACAGCAAGGCGGTTCGGGCTGGGCTGGACACCGGAAGGCTGGGACAATCTGACTAAAGCCGCTCAGGAAGCCGGCAAACCATTGGATGAACTGGCACTGCTGGGCCTGCTGATAAAGAAAGACCAGGGCGGTTTCTATGACCGGTTCCGCCAACGATTGATGTTTCCGGTAATTGATGCGCTGGGCAGAGTAATCGCTTTCGGAGGAAGAACGTTAGCAGACGATCCGGCCAAATATGTCAACAGCCCTGAAAGCCCACTGTTTAATAAAAGCCGTACACTCTACGGCCTGCACGCGGCCAAGGACAGCATAATCAAAGAACGCACCGCGGTAATCGTCGAAGGTTATACCGACTGTCTAATGGCGCATCAGTATGAACTGACAAACGTAGTGGCCACACTGGGCACGGCACTGACGCGAGAACATGCGCAATTACTGTCACGCTACGCGGATAAAATTATTTTAGTATTCGATTCAGATACGGCAGGACAAAAAGCCGCGGACAGAGCAATAGAAGTATTCTTCAGCCAACAAACAGAAGTAAAACTGGTAACACTGCCGGCCGGACTGGACCCCTGTGATTTTCTGAAACAACACGGAGACAACGGCAAAGAAGCGTTCGAGGACGTCGTCAATAATGCCACCGAGGCAATGGAATATAAGTGGCAAATGCTGCAAAATACCCTGGAACAAGCTGATTCAGTTAAAGGCCATCAGAGGGCCGCGGATGAATACCTAAGAATGATCGCGGAAATGGCTGCGAAAGAAAACATCGACAGTATAAGCCAGGGCCTTGTGTTAAATCGAGTGGCCAAACTGTTGGGTGTTCCGAGCAATGAAGTCTATCAAAGAATAAACCGGCGGAGACGTTGGCAAAAAAATACAACAGAAGGTACACAGCCGGGCCAACAGATTATATTAGATGGCAGGGTAAAAGCTGAACAGGAAGTGCTGGAGATACTGCTGAATCGGCAGGACCTGTTCGAGAAAGTCAGACAGATAATCCCGAACGCGGAAGATATAACCGAGCCGATACTCCAGCAGATAGCCCGACGATTATGGGTTTGTTTGGAAAAA